>CANHLB010000001.1 GCA_947461335.1 Burkholderiaceae bacterium
CGCCCAAAGCTAGGGAGGTCGGACTAATGAATCGCACTAGCATGCCTACCAACTCTGGAATGCTATTTGTATTTGAACAAAAGGCTGGTCATTGCTTTTGGATGAACAACACTAAGATTCCCCTATCCATTGCCTTCATTGCTGACGATGGCAGGATTGTGAATATTGAAGAGATGCAAGCAGAGACTTTAAATAGTCACTGTCCCAAGGCTACGATACGTTACGCACTGGAGATGAATAAGCAATGGTTCTCGGAGAGGGTCATTGTCCCAGGCACTGTTATTACAGGGTTACCAAAAAAATAACTAATGGCTAATAAAAAACGCAGACCTTGGTCTGCGTTCTGTTTTATGTATTTGCTGACTTATTCAAAGTGACAAACATAGTGCACCGGCTGTTCAGCACGGATGATGAAATAACCACCCTTTTCTACTTCCCAGCTTTGACCTGCTTTGAATGCTTGCTCTGGAGCGCCATTAATACTCACAAAAGCAGTGCCATCTACCACTTCCATCACTTCTTTAGTATTTAAATCAAAGCGTAAGGTACTAGGTAGCACCACACCAACTGACTTGCGAATACCATTTGGCAAGGTCACGGTATGAGACACACATTTACCATCAAAAAATACATTGGCTTTTTTGCCTACTGAAACTTGATCAAATTGCATCTTGGTTCTTTCTAAACTAGTTGGATCTCATTATTTCTTTGCACGTTTACGTTTTGCAATTTCAGCAATTCGCATACGCAGCGCATTGAGCTTAATAAAGCCGCCAGCATCAGCTTGGTTATATGCGCCACCATCATCATCAAAGGTTGCAATATTTTGATCAAATAAAGTATTTGCCGAATCGCGCGAGATGACGGATACAGAACCTTTGTAAAGCTTGAGACGCACTACGCCATTGACCATCTGTTGTGTGTGGTCAATTAGAGTTTGCAAGGCGAGCCGTTCTGGCGACCACCATAGGCCGTTATAAATTAAGCTAGCGTAACGCGGCATCAAGTCATCCTTGAGGTGAGCCACTTCACGATCAAGGGTAATGCTCTCAATGCCACGGTGGGCCTTTAGAAGGATTGTGCCGCCGGGAGTTTCATAGCAACCACGACTCTTCATACCAACAAAACGGTTTTCAACTAAATCAAGACGACCGATGCCATGCTTGCCGCCAACACGATTTAATTCCGCCAATAATTCATGCGGTTTATATGCTTTGCGATTGATAGCTACTGGATCGCCCGCTTTAAATTCAATTTCAATAATCTCTGGGGTATCAGGAGCCTTCTCGGGAGAAACTGTCCAACGCCACATAGCTTCTTCAGCCTCAGCATTGGGATTTTCTAAATGACGGCCTTCATAGCTAATATGCAAGAGGTTGGCATCCATGGAATAAGGTGAGCCGCCTTGCTTATGCTTCATCTCTACTGGAATGCCATGCTTTTCTGCATAAGCCATCAGCTTCTCACGTGACAGAAGATCCCACTCGCGCCATGGGGCAATGACTTTAATTCCTGGCTCAAGAGCGTAGTAGCCCAGCTCAAAACGTACTTGGTCATTGCCTTTACCTGTGGCTCCATGCGAAACCGCATCAGCACCCGTTAGACGCGCAATTTCAATTTGGCGCTTAGCAATTAATGGGCGGGCAATCGAGGTACCCAATAAATATTCACCTTCGTAAATCGTATTGGCGCGGAACATTGGGAAGACAAAGTCACGTACAAACTCTTCACGCAAGTCATCAATAAAAATATTCTCTGGCTTAATACCGAACTGTAAAGCCTTAGCACGTGCTGGCTCTAATTCTTCACCCTGACCAAGATCAGCAGTAAAGGTGACGATTTCACAGCCATAGGTATCTTGAAGCCACTTCAAGATCACGCTAGTGTCAAGGCCACCGGAATACGCTAAGACTGCTTTTTTAATATCAGACATGATTTTTTATTCAATCAAAAATTAACTAGTAACAAACTAAGACAAAGAACTCAATCTAAACGGCCGCAGAGTAAATACTCCATCAAAGCCTTTTGAACATGCAAGCGATTTTCTGCCTCTTCCCACACAATGCTTTGGGGGCCATCAATGACACCGGCAGATACCTCTTCACCACGATGGGCTGGCAAGCAGTGCATAAACACAGCATCTGGCTTTGCTAATGACATCAACTCCTCATCAATCATCCAGTCCTTGAAGGCATTCATACGTAGGGTATTTTCATCTTCATAACCCATGCTTGTCCAAACATCAGTACTCACTAGATCAGCACCTTTGCATGCATCTTTAGGGTCAGCACAAATGGTTAAATGTTTTGCTGCAGCTTTGCTCAAGCGCGAAGTATCTAACTGGTAACCTTCTGGTGCTGAGAAGCGAAACTGAAAATCTAAACATTCAGCAGCCTGAAGCCAGGTGTAAGCCATATTATTAGCATCACCCACCCAAGCAACCGTCTTACCCTGAATCGGGCCACGGGCTTCCACAAAAGTAAAAATATCCGCTAATACTTGGCAAGGATGAAATTCATTAGTTAAGCCGTTAATGACAGGAACTCTAGAATTGGAAGCAAAGCGCTCAATGACGTCCTGACCGAAAGTACGAATCATGATGATGTCGGTCATTCTTGAAATAACTTGCGCAGCGTCCTCTACAGGCTCGCCACGGCCCAACTGAGTATCGCGCGTGTTTAGGTATACAGCATGACCACCAAGCTGGTGAATGCCTGCTTCAAAGGAGAGGCGGGTACGTGTTGAATGTTTTTCAAAAATCATTGCCAAGGTACGATCGTGCAAAGGATGCCAAGTCTCATAACTTTTGAACTTAGCCTTTAGCCATGCTGCTCTCTTAAGCAGATATTCATACTCTTCACGAGTGAGGTCAGAAAACTGCAGGTAGTGCTTGACCTGACCGGGCACTTGAGGCTTTGCCAGAGATGTCATAGTTGAGCTTTCTACTAAAGTTTTGGCTTGCATTTTTTTCTTAATACAGTTGACTGCACAAAAAGAGAACTTAAAGTCATCTTACGGCTAACTCGGGCTGTTAAGCTAGAGGGCTTAGCAATACCGATTCCTACTACCTTCTTGACGCGAACTTGAACCACAAAAAGCTTTTCATTCAAGGCATTACCACTTCTGGCAAACCATTTCGACCTAGTGATTGGGCGGAGCGCTTGTGTGGGGTAATGGCAACTTTTCGCCCTCCAGGAGACTTAGGAGACCCACGCTTCACTTATTCACCCTATGTCATACCAGTCGTGATTGCTACAGTGAAATGCGTTGTTATTGACACCAGACTGGGTGATCTTGATCCGAGGGCGCTTGACTTTGTTTGCAACTTTGCCAAAGACAACGACCTTCCGATCGAAGAGGCTTGTGAATTTGAACCCAAATCCAAAACCCAGTCCTAAAAACAAAAACCCGCTCTGATGAGGAGCGGGCTTAGATCGAAATGAATCGACCAGCCTAAAACGAATACTGTATTACGCTGCCATCGCCTTGATAGCGGCAGACAAACGTGACTTCTGACGTGCTGCAGTATTTTTATGAGCAATCTTTTTGTCAGCAATCTTGTCGATTGTTGCTTGGGTTGCTGCAAATACTTTCGCTGCAGCAGCTTTATCACCAGTGTCAATCGCTTTACGAACTGCCTTAACGGAAGTGCGAAGTTTTGAGCGCAAACTGGAGTTGTGCTCGTTCTGTTTTACTGCCTGGCGTGCGCGTTTGCGCGCTTGTGCTGTATTGGCCATCTTTAAACCTTGCCTCTATAAATTGCAAAATACGATTAGTTAAAAATTCTGCGGACTTGCTAGACTCAGAAGCAAGCTCGCCAAAACCCAAGATTTTACCTGAAAGGGGCAAAAAAGCCCAGTCGACCCATAAATAGGTGAAAATCGGCTCATGAACCTGCTTTCTGCCGCCGCCAAGGTTAGCTCCCTCACCATGCTGTCCCGTATTACGGGATTGCTGCGAGAAACCTTAATTGCCCGAAGTTTCGGGGCCTCCGAGTGGACAGATGCCTTTAATGTTGCTTTTAGGCTACCAAATTTATTGCGTCGTCTTTTTGCCGAAGGCGCCTTTTCTCAGGCATTTGTGCCAATTTTGGGTGAAATCTCCAAAGATGGAGATCAAAAACAGGCTCAAATCCTCGTTAATGCAGTCTCTACCCTCTTATTTTGGGCCTTAGTGCTCACGGTATTACTTGGGGTGATCGGCGCCCCTGTGCTCATTCTGGTGATTGCTACAGGCTTTAGTGGTGGGCCTGCTTATGAAGCTAGCGTTGTCATGACCAGAATTATGTTCCCCTACATTGGCTTAATTTCGATGGTTTCCCTTTCAGCCGGTATTTTGAACACCTTTCAGCGCTTTGCCATCCCTGCCTTTACGCCCGTTTTACTCAACTTAGCCTTAATTGCTAGCGCTCTTTTCTTGGCGCCTCATTTGGAACAGCCAATCTATGCACTGAGTATTGGTGTTCTTTTAGGTGGCGTCTTGCAATTGGCAATACAGATTCCTGCGCTTTCTCGCCTCGGTCTTTTGCCACGCATTGGATTATTGCCTAGCGCCATTAGAGGAGCAATCGCTAATCCCGAAGCAAAACGGGTTTTAAAACTCATGGGGCCTGCTGTCTTTGCGGTGTCCGTGGCGCAAATCTCACTGATTATTAACACCAATATTGCCTCACGCTTACAGGCGGGCAGCGTGTCATGGCTTTCTTATGCTGATCGTTTAATGGAGTTTCCTACTGCGCTCTTGGGGGTTGCTCTAGGCACCGTTCTTCTGCCTAGCTTGAGTAAGGCCAATGCGAAGAATGATCTAGTTCATGCTGGTGAGCTACTCATCTGGGGATTGCAACTGACCTTCTTGTTGGCTGCGCCATGTGCCGTTGCACTCTTTATCTTTGGTGAGCCATTAGCTGCAGTGTTGTACCACTATGGAAAATTTAACGCACTTGATGTGCTCATGACACAACGTGCCTTGGCTGCTTATGGAGTGGGTCTTATTGGCTTAATTTTGGTAAAAATTTTAGCCCCTGGCTTTTATTCACGCCAAGATATTCGCACTCCAGTCAAAATTGGCCTGTTCGTGCTCGTAGCAACCCAGTTAGCCAACCTGGTTTTTGTTCCTTGGCTAGGTCACGCAGGCTTAGCCCTATCTGTTGGTGCCGGTGCCTGCCTTAATGCAGCCCTCCTGTGGATTGGCCTCCACCAGCGGGGCGCCCTCCCAAGCTCAGCCTGGGCAAAATACCTGGGGCAATTATTCTTGGCTCTCATCCCCTTTTCTGCGGTACTTTTTTATGCCGCCGGTGCCCATAATTGGATTGCCCTACAGGCAGAACCCTGGACTCGTATTGGTCTGCTGGCTGCGTGGTTGGCCGCTGCAGCCATAACTTACTTTGGAGCCCTAGGTATTGTCGGAATTCGCTGGCAAAAATTCTTGCGTCATGCAAAATAGAACTTATGCCAACCCAACAACTCGACTATTTCACGTCTTTAGTTGCTGAAGACGAACACCTTCCATTAACCGAGGCGGCAATCGCTGTTGCGCAACACGCATATCCAGACTTAGATGTTCAAAGCGTACTTGATCAACTCGATCAATTTGGCAATAAGCTCAAGTCACGTATTACTCCAGATACTTCGCCAATTCAGAGATTGCAAATACTGAAGCACTTCTTTTATACAGAGTTAGGTTTTGGCCCGAACCCGAATGATTTTTACGCCCCTGAAAATTCTTATTTGCACTATGTGATTGAAAATCGCAGAGGCATTCCAATTTCCTTAGCAATCTTAATGATGGAATTGGGACAACAAATTGGTTTGAAGATTCGTGGCGTTTCATTTCCCAATCACTTCATGATGCGCATCTCTTTACAACAAGGTGAAATCATCATGGATCCACTTACTGGTGAATCGCTTTCTAAAAATCAACTTCAGGAGATGCTAGATCCTTATTTAGATGCAAAGGGCTATCGCGGTGAATTAAGTCTGCCTCTTAATGTCTTCCTACGGGCCTCTAGCCCCCGTGAGATCTTGTCTCGCTTCCTGCGCAACCTCAAAATGATCTATTCAGAACACGAGCGCTGGGAGCGTCTACTGGGCGTGCAAGAACGTTTAGTCATTTTATTGCCAGGCTCGATTGAAGAGATTCGTGACCGTGGTTTAATCTTTGCTCAGCTTGAATATTTACGTCCTGCCTTAGAAGATATGCATCGCTACCTCAGCGAATCACCAGAAGCGGAAGATGCCAGCGATATTCGCGAACATATTGCTACGCTTGAGAGTCAAGCGAAGTTTCACTAATTCTTAGATTGCTAGAGTAGAACTTATTTTTGCTTGCGCTGAAATATTTTATAGAGAGCAGCCAAGACTACTGGTATTGCAGCTGCACCAATTCCAATCAAAACAATCACATTTAAATTTTGACGAATGATAGGAATATTGCCAAAGAAGTAGCCGGCAATGACCAAGCCAAATACCCATAGTGCTGCGCCAGTCACATTAAAAAACTGAAAGCGCGAGAAATTCATCTCAGATACGCCTGCGATAAATGGCGCAAAGGTACGAAAAATAGGCAAAAAACGCGCCAAGATAATTGTCTTACCACCATGCTTCTCGTAAAAAGAATGTGTTTTACGCAAAGCGTTTTGATCTATCCAGCGTGACTGACTACTGAAAACGCGTTTACCAACCCAACGGCCGATAAAGTAATTGACGGTATTGCCTGCCACTGCAGCAATGAATAACCCAATACATAAGGTCCAGATATTGAAATGCTCGGTAGCACAATAAGCTCCCGCAATAAATAGTAGAGAGTCGCCCGGCAAGAAAGGGGCAACCACCAAACCGGTTTCTGCAAACACTATTGCAAATAGCAGACCATAGGCCCAAGGACCATACTGTGCGATCACCACATCTAAGTGACGATCAATATGCAGCAATAAATCACTTAGTTGTAAAAGGGTATCCATCCACTAGCACTCCAAATATTGGCTTGATGCGGATATTAACAGGCTCTTATAATCAGGCATGCAAACTGAACCCTACATTCAGCCTATGCATGCGTTAGAGGCCAACCCAGTACTGTGTATTGTTGGTCCCACTGGCGCAGGCAAAACCCAACTCGCCATGTTGTTGGCAGAGCATGCTCAATCTGTTGGTTTGAGCATTGAACTCATCAGTATGGACTCTGCATTGGTTTACCGTGGTTTAGACATTGGTAGCGCGAAGCCCACTAAAACAGAGCAAGCATTTGTTGCGCACCATCTCATCGATATCCTTGAGCCTACTGAGGTTTACTCTGCTGCACGCTTTGCCAAAGACGCAAGCCGGCTATGTATTGAAATTCGCAGTAGAGGAAATATTCCCATAGTGGTTGGTGGCACGATGCTGTATTGGCGCGCCTGGGCTTATGGACTATCTTCTTTACCTCCTGCTCATCCAGAAATTCGGGCAAGACTTGATGAAGAAGGCAAAACCATCGGTTGGCCAGCGATGCATACAAAGCTTGGCATCGTTGACCCCGAAACTGCCGCTCGCTTGAAACCCAATGATTCACAACGGGTACAGCGCGCTTTAGAAGTATTTGAGATTACTGGCAAACCCATGTCTTCACTGCTAGCTGACTCGCCAAGTGAGGACGGCCGAGAAGGCTCTAGCATTCCTTCATGGATTCATTTGGTTTCACTAGAGCCTAGCGATCGTGCAAGACTTCATACCAATCTAGAAAAACGTTTCGATGAAATGCTCGCAGCTGGCTTTATGGATGAAGTTAAAGCGCTTCGTTCCAATGCCGACTTACATGCAGATCTACCTGCCATTCGCTCAGTAGGCTACCGACAAGCATGGGAATTTCTTAATAATCAAATTGACTTTGATCAGATGCGCTATAAAGCTTTGGCTGCTACTAGACAGCTTGGCAAACGGCAATTGACTTGGTTACGCGCAATTTCTGGGAGAAAAACCTTTGATCCCTTTAGCCCTGAGGATTTTCAGGCGGCGCTGGATTACTGCAAAAGTAAGTTAGATCAGAAGTAAATCTACTTTAGATCACGATGGTTTGCGGAGCATCTTTAGGGCGCTCCACTACTTCACCCACAACCCACGCCTTCAGACCTTGCGCTGTCAATGAGCTGATTGCTGTATCTGCCTGACTTGGAGAAACAATCACTACCATGCCAATGCCGCAGTTAAATACGCGAACCATTTCTGCATCAGCAACACCACCCTTCATTTGCAACCAACGGAAGAGCTCTGGAAGCTGCCAGCTATCACGATGCAATACTGCTTGGGTATTTTCTGGAAGAACGCGAGGCACGTTATCTACTAAACCACCACCAGTAATGTGCGCCATACCTTTGACATCAATTTGAGTAATGAGTTTTAAGAGCGGTTTTACGTAAATCTCAGTTGGGGCCATGACAACATCGCCTAGGGGGAGGCCACCCAAATCATCCGTCGGTTTTGCGCCAGCTCGTTCAATAATTTTGCGCACAAGAGAATAGCCATTGGAGTGCGCCCCACTCGAACCAATTGCCAAAACGACATCGCCAGGAACAATCGTATTGCCAGTAATGATTTTGGATTTCTCAACTGCGCCAACTGCAAATCCAGCGAGATCGTATTCACCTGGTGGGTACATGCCAGGCATCTCTGCAGTTTCGCCACCAATCAATGCGCAACCAGCTAATTCGCAGCCCTTAGCAATACCACCAACAACCGTAGCAGCGGTATCAACGGTGAGCTTTCCACAAGCAAAGTAATCCAAGAAAAAGAGCGGTTCTGCACCCTGAACCAAAATATCATTCACGCTCATGGCAACCAAGTCTTGACCAATGGTGTCGTGACGATTCCACTCAAAGGCTAGGCGTAGTTTGGTGCCAACACCATCAGTACCGGAAACCAATACCGGCTCTTTGTAACGCTTAGGAACCTCAAAAAGGGCGCCAAATCCACCAATTCCAGCCAATACACCCTCTCGCATGGTTTTCTTAGCCAAGGGCTTGATGCGGTCTACCAAGGCATCCCCAGCGTCAATATCGACGCCAGCGTCACGATAGGAAAGGCCTTTTGATGAGGAATTCGAGGAAGAAGTCATAACTTAGTGGGAATATTAGTAAAAAATGGGATTGGGTCAGTAGAATCATTGAATTCTAGAGGATTACTTGTAATGGCTGAAATTTTTACCCCTTTTCTGGCTGCATTCATTCTGGCTTACATCCTAAGGCCTGCTTTTCTATGGCTTCAAGGCCGTCGAGTACCCGCCACTTTAGCAGCGCTTCTAACAGTGATTTTGGGCTTAGGTGTGCTGATTGCCATTTTGAGCCTCTTCATTGGCCTACTCAAAACAGAGTTACCTTTGGTTAAGGCGCAATTACCCGAGTGGATTGCAAATACCCAAGCATGGCTTGGGCCAAAGTTAGCAGAGCTTCATATCAATGTTGACTGGGGTACTTTAAAAACTTCAGCCACCCAAAAAATTTCTGAGCATATTAGCGATAACGCAGATTCGCTCATGACAATGACAATTGACAGGGTTCTCATGTCTGGAAGTTCAGTCATTGCTGGATTTGTTAATTCAGTCTTGATTATTTTTGTGATGTTCTATTTACTGATTGACTGGGATCACTTCTTTGGACTTGTGAAAAATTTAGTTCCAGTGCGTGCACAAGAAACCGTTCATCACTTAGCAATGCACACCGATGGCCTACTCTCACAATACTTACGTGGGATGGTCATCGTCATATCCATCATGTCTATTTTCTATAGCGTTGCACTGAGCTTTGTTGGTATTAAAGGAGCTGTAGCCCTAGGCGTATTTACAGCCTTAATGATTGTGATTCCCTATATCGGCATTACTCTCGGCCTAACCTTAGCAGTCCTCTCTGCAATTTTGCAGTTTGGTATTGGCTCTGCACTTGTCGGCGTTCTAGTCATCTATAGCATAGGGCAGTTACTCGAAGGTTTTTTCTTAACGCCTCGCCTAGTTGGAGAACGCATTGGCTTACATCCAGTAGCAGTGCTGTTTGCCTTATTGCTCTTTGGAAATCTTTTCGGTTTTTTTGGCGTACTACTCGCTTTACCTATTAGCGCCGTGAGTTTGGTATTAGTTCAATATCTTTGGTCCGTCTATACACAAAGCTCTTGGTATCAAAAATAAATCTCGTTGTAATGAACATACCCTCGCTTCCAAAACAATTCGCTTTAGATCTTAGTCATACCCCCAAAGCAAGTCTAGATAACTATCTACCCGGCAAAGATCTTGCTTTGCTATCAACACTTAAACATCTTTATCATTCTTGGCAAAACAGTTCAAGCAATCAAGCTACCAATCCCCTCAATCATCGCTGGATGTATTGGTGGGGGCCAGAAGGATCTGGTCGGACACATTTACTAGAAGCCATGACAAATGTGGCAGAAAACCTGAACCTGGCGCACTTTTCCTTAAAGCCAAATGAACCAATTTCTTGGGTCAGAGTTGAAGAAAAGATGGAGGCGCTTGCCCAAAACAATGCGCCTTCAGTGATTACCGTTGATGATGTAAATCGCTTGGATGATCGGCTCGTAGGCGCACTGTTTCGGATCCTCAATGGTGTGCAGGCTGGCAAGAACATCCACATTTTTATGGCTGGTAAGGCTGCTCCCGCTAATCTAGACCTGCGCGAAGATCTTCGTACACGTTTGGGGTGGGGTTTAGTATTTCAAACGCAGCTTTTGGATGATGATGAGAAAATGCAAGCATTAGAGCAAGCAGCTAAAGCACGAGGTTTAGTTTTATCTCCGGATGTCTTACCTTGGTTATTGAATCGCTTCTATCGTGATATGCCTAATTTAATGGCTTTAATTGATGCTTTGGATGCTTATTCGCTTGAAACAAAACGTGCTGTAACCTTGCCTCTCGTACGCGAGCTCTTACAGCCAAAATAATTTACTGAATATTCCATTTGTGACCCAGTTAGCCCTTTTCGATCTAGACAGCACCCTACTCCCTTGCGATAGCGATTATGAGTGGGGGCAATTTTTAGCACGCATTGGTGTGGTAGATGGCGATGATTACGCCAAAAAAAATGAGCGCTTTTATCAAGATTACAAGGACGGTAAGCTCGATATTCATGAATTTCTCCGCTTTTCCTTAAAGCCGCTTGCGGAACATTCCCGCGCTCAACTAAAAGAATGGCACGACGCTTTCATGAAGGAGGTGATCTGTGGCCAGTTACATCAAAAAGCAATCGACCTAGTTAAACGACACCAAGATGCTGGCGATTTATGTTGTGTCATTACTGCTACCAACAGCTTTGTCACGCGCCCGATTGTGGAAAGTTTCGGTATTGAGCACCTCGTCGCAACCGAACCTGCCACTATTGGAAATAATCCCTTGGCCAATTTTACGGGCGAAGTAATGGGCATCCCCAATTTCCGTGAAGGCAAGATTCAGAATATGCATGCCTGGCTAGCAGCTCACAAACTATCTTTCGATAAGATGCCACGCAGCTATTTCTATTCTGATTCAATGAATGATCTTCCACTTTTAGAAGAGGTCAGCAATCCTGTTGCCACCAATCCAGATGAGCGTCTTCGCAATGAGGCCATCAAACGAAACTGGCCGATTCTTGAGTTATTTGTATGATTACTAAATTCATCAAGCGTATTTTGCGGCGTGATCCGATGATCAAGCATACGCAAGCCAATCACTCTGGTGCACCAAAACATATTCCTAAAAAATCGCATCGGATTGATCCACACCTACTTTCAAAGAATGCTGTCAAAGTAACCCATACACTTCAACAAGCCGGCTACGAAGCATTTATCGTAGGGGGCGCAGTACGTGATCTCGCCTTGGGAATTGGCCCAAAAGATTTTGACGTTGCCACCAATGCTACGCCAGATCAAGTCCAAAAATTATTCCGTAAGGCGCGTCTCATCGGGCGCCGGTTTCAGATTGTGCATGTGACTTTTTTTGGTAAAGGCCACCCTGAAATTATTGAAGTCTCCACCTTTAGAGCCCTACTAGATAACGCTGGCGACCACGTTGCAGAAAGCGGGCGCATCTTGCGAGATAACGTCTGGGGTTCACAAGGTGAAGATGCGGCACGGCGTGATTTCACCATCAATGCGATGTACTACGATCCTTCTAGCGAAACCGTCCTCGACTACCACGGTGGTATGGCAGATATGCAAAAGAAGACTTTACGCATGATTGGAGAGCCTGCCAAACGCTATCGTGAAGATCCCATACGGATGCTCAGGGCAATTCGTTTCGCTGCCAAGACCGGCTTTACGCTTGATGCCAATACACGTGCTCCAATTGCTGAGCTAGGTGACCTCTTACAAGATGTGCCCTCAGCTAGGCTCTTTGATGAAATTCTCAAGTTACTCATGTCTGGATATTCTTGGGTTGCGATTCAGGGCTTAAGAGATGCGGGCCTTCATCATGGCCTTTTGCCATTGCTCGATCACATTCTCGATAGCGGTGAGGACTCTAAGGGTGCAAATGATTTCGTTAAATTAGCACTAGCCAATACCGACCAACGTATTCAATCTGGCAAAAGTGTTTCGGCTGGATTCTTGTTTGCCACACTGCTTTGGCCTGATCTTCTCAAGAACTGGAAAGCCAATTTAGCTAAGGGCATGGCTAATACTCCGGCTCTTCACGACGCCATGGACGATACGATTGCCACCCAAAGCAGTGGTATGACCATTCAACGGCGTTTTGAGAGTGATATGCGTGAAATCTGGTCAATGCAGCCCCGCTTTGAAAAACGAGTAGGTCGCTATCCCTATCGCCTAATTGAATCCCCACGCTTTAGGGCAGGTTATGACTTTATGCTCCTGCGCTGTGCAACAGGAGAGCAAAATCCCGCTCTTGGCGAATGGTGGACAGATTTCATTGCTGCAGACCCTGCAGGACAAGAAGCCTTAATGGCCAGTGCTAAAGCCGATTCAGGAAGTAGTGCCACCTCGCCCACTAAAAGACGGCGTCGTAGAAAACCTAAATCTGATGCCCCTCCCGAAACTTTAGCAAGCTAAGCAGACTTAGAGAAATTTCAGTAAAGTACTTTCATCTTTAGTTTGGAATCGTATGGCACGTGCTTTTATCGGATTTGGTGGCAATATCGGCGATACTCGTCAGTTCATCACTGATGCTATTGTTTGTTTAGCTTTACGCTCCGAATTACAGATTTTGGCTAAGAGCTGCTTTTATCAAAGCGCTCCCGTGGAAGCTACTGGTGGTGATTACGTCAATGCTGTGATCGAAATTGAAACCCAACTTACTCCTTATGGCTTGCTCCACGTATGCCAAGCTATTGAGCAAGAGTTTGGCAGAGAACGTCCTTATTCGAATGCACCCCGCACTCTTGATTTAGATATCCTATTTTTTGAGGGCGTTATCCAAAATGAAACTGAATTGATACTGCCTCACCCGAGAATTATTGAGCGCTCCTTTGTACTCCTCCCCCTCCTAGAAATTGCCCCTGATTTCTTCCTGCCAGATCTGGGTGAATTAAAGACTTACTTACCTAAGGTTGCCCACCAAAAAATCGAGAAATTGCCCTGCAAGAACTGCAATTGCGGGGAAAAAGACGTTTATCGCCCATCGACGCATTAATTCATTAAACTCACGCCATGAGTTACTTACAAGGCGATAAGCCAATCTCGATTACTAGACTTCTCGCAATGCATGCCGAGCGAGAAAAAATTACCATGCTCACCGCATACGACTCAACCATGTCAGCGCTACTGAACCGCTGTGGTATTGAGACGATTTTGATTGGCGACTCCATGGGCAATGTGATTCAAGGTCACTCTTGCACAACCCCGGTTACAGTCGAGCAAATGGTCTATCACACAGAATGTGTAGTGCGTGCCAATACTCATGCTTTTTTGATCACTGATTTACCGTTTGCCAGTTATGGTGATCCAGTCCAAGCATTGAAGTCCGCTGCCGCAGTAATGAAAGCTGGTGCAGATATGGTCAAAATAGAAGGTGGCGGAGATTGGCAAGTAGAAATCATTCGCTACTTAGTTGAACGCGCTGTGCCCGTTTGCGCCCATCTTGGCTTGTTGCCTCAGTCGGTTCACCTCTTGGGTGGCTATAAGGTGCAAGGTAAATCAAAAGATGCTGCCACCATCATGCTCGAACAAGCGCTTGCTTGCCAAGAAGCAGGGGCACAAATGGTCGTGCTTGAAGCAATACCTTCTTCACTTGGAGCCCGAATTACTTCAGAGGTCCATATTCCGACGATTGGTATTGGTGCAGGTCCAGATTGTTCTGGTCAGGTGTTGGTTTTGCAAGATATGTTGGGCATTAGCCCTGGTAAGCCACCCAAGTTTGTCAAAAACTTTATGGAAGGTCGCCACTCAGTTGAAGCGGCAATTAAGGCTTACGTACGCGAAGTCAAGTCCGGAAAGTTCCCCGGACTTGAGCACGGTTTTGCTGGCTGATTTCTCGCCAATACTTAACTAAAGAAACTCTTTACGCCATCAAACCAGCCCTTTTGCTGTGGGCTATGTTTATCGCCGCCAGATTTCAGACTTTCATCAAATTTCTGAAGCAAGTTTTTCTGCTCATCAGTCAACTTGATAGGCGTCTCCACTAAAACATGGACAAAAAGATCGCCAACTAAAGTGGAGCGCAATCCTTTAATTCCTTTATTACGTAAACGGAAAGTCTTACCTGTTTGCGTGCCTTCCGGAATTGGGAACTCAGCACGCCCAGATAAGGTTGGCACTTCAATTTCTCCACCGATTGTTGCTGTCGCAAATGAAATCGGCATTTGTACGTGCAAATCACTACCATCTCGTTCAAAGACTTTATGCGGCTTAACGCGCACCTCTACGTAAAGGTCTCCAGATGGTCCGCCATTAATCCCAGGCTCACCATTGCCTACTGAGCGAACTCGCATACCATCATCAATGCCCGCAGGGATTTTAATCTCCAGCGTTTTTTGCTCTTTAAGCTTGCCGCTACCATGACAAGTTTTGCAAGGCTTAGGGATGTATTCGCCAGTACCGCGGCATTTTGGACAAGTCTGCTGCATGGAGAAAAACCCTTGCTGCACACGTACTTGACCATGACCGTCACAAGTAGAACATTTTTCTGCTTTGCTACCAGGCTCTGCACCCGTGCCATGACAAGGCTTGCAATTACTCCAGCTTGGCACACGAATCTGTGTGGTGTAGCCCTCAGCAGCCTGTTCGAGTGTGATCTCCATGTTGTAGCGAAGATCTGCACCCTTATAAACCTGTGGACCAGAATGACGGCCACCACCTTGACCAAAAATATCTCCGAAGATATCGCCAAAGGCATCGGCAAATCCGCCGCCGCCACCAAATCCGCCGCCTCCGAAACCCCCACCCATCGATGGATCTACACCGGCATGACCATATTGATCATAGGCAGCGCGTTTATTGGGATCGGTTAATGTTTCGTAAGCTTCTTTAGCCTCTTTAAATTGAGCTTCAGATGTTTTGCTATCAGGATTGCGATCAGGGTGAAACTTCATCGCTAGTTTGCGATAGGCTTTCTTCAGCTCTTCATCGCTAGCGCCTTTTGTTACACCAAGCACTTCATAAAAATCGCGTTTACTTTTAGGCACGGCCTATTCCTCTCAACAACCTGAATGACACAAGTCGGCACGAAGCCGACTTGTTATTTAAGTACATCTTAACTACGTTAATTAATATGCGATGACTCGATTATTTCTTGTCATCAACCTCTTTAAAATCAGCATCAACCACATCAGCATCTGGAGCAGCTTGTTGTGCGCCACCAGGAGCTGCGCCAGGAGCGGCACCGCCAGCCTTAGCTTGTTCAGCAGCCATGACTTTCTCGCCCAACTTCTGACTTGCTTTGCCTAAAGCTTCAGTCTTTGCTTCAATGATAGCTTTATCACTACCCTTGATGGCTTCATCTAACTCTTTAAGGGCGGCTTCAATCGCTTCTTTTTCAGAGGCTTCTAAACTGGCACCATGCTCTTCCATAGCCTTCTTAGTAGAGTGAGCTAAAGCGTCCGCTGTGTTACGGGCTGTTACCAACTCAAGCGCTTTCTTATCCTCTTCAGCATTGGCTTCCGCATCTTTAACCATGCGTACAATTTCTTCTTCAGTTAAGCCAGAGTTCGCCTTGATGGTGATTTTGTTCTCTTTACCAGTAGTCTTGTCTTTTGCTGTGACATGCAAAATACCGTTGGCATCAATATCAAAGGTCACCTCAATTTGCGGCAGACCACGTTGCGCAGGAGCGATACCTTCAAGATTAAATTCACCAAGTAACTTATTAGCAGCAGCCATTTCGCGTTCACCTTGGAAGCACTTAATAGTTACAGCAGGCTGGTTGTCTTCTGCAGTCGAATAGACCTGCGAATGCTTAGTCGGAATAGTCGTGTTCTTAGGAATCATCTTGGTCATTACGCCACCAAGAGTTTCAATACCCAATGACAATGGGGTAACGTCCAAGAGCAATACGTCTTTACGATCACCCGACAAAACAGAACCTTGAATCGCAGCGCCAACAGCGACCGCTTCATCTGGGTTGACGTCTTTGCGTGGCTCTTTACCAAAGATTTCTTTTACTTTGTCCTGCACGGCAGGCATACGTGTCTGGCCGCCGACCAAAATCACATCGTCGATCTCTGATACGTTAACACCAGCATCTTTAATGGCAGTCAAACAAGGGCCGGCTGTACGGTTGATCAACTCTTCGACCAAAGACTCCAGCTTAGCGCGGGTCAACTTCAAGTTCAAATGCTTAGGGCCGCTTGCATCAGCCGTTACGTATGGCAAATTGATTTCGGTTTGCTGTGCAGATGACAATTCAATCTTAGCTTTCTCTGCTGCATCTTTCAAACGCTGCAATGCCAAAACGTCTTTACTTAAATCAACGCCTTGCTCTTTCTTGAACTCAGCAATGATCCAGTCAATGATACGTTGGTCAAAGTCTTCACCGCCTAAGAATGTATCGCCGTTGGTAGAGAGCACTTCAAATTGCTTCTCACCATCAACGTTAGCAATCTCAATGATAGATACGTCAAAGGTTCCGCCGCCCAAGTCATACACAGCGATCTTGCGATCTACTTTGTCTTGCTTATCTAGGCCAAATGCCAAGGCAGCAGCTGTAGGCTCATTAATGATGCGTTTTACATCTAGGCCAGCAATCCGGCCAGCATCTTTAGTAGCCTGACGTTGGCTGTCATTAAAGTAAGCAGGAACAGTAATCACCGCCTCTGTAACTTCCTCACCGAGATAGTCTTCGGCAGTCTTCTTCATCTTGCGCAAAATTTCAGCGGACACTTGTTGTGGCGCCATTTTTTTATCGCGTGCCTCAACCCAAGCATCACCGTTTTCTGCTTGAACGATTGCATAAGGCATCAGGCTAATGTCTTTTTGTACTTCAGGATCTGTAAATTTGCGACCCATCAAACGCTTAACTGCATAAATGGTGTTTTTAGGATTAGTTACTGACTGACGTTTTGCTGGCGCACCAACTAATACCTCACCATCTTCAACATAAGCAATGATTGAAGGAGTTGTCCGACCGCCTTCTGCGTTCTCGACAACTTTAGGTGCATTGTTTTCAACGACTGAAACGCACGAATTAGTGGTTCCTAAGTCGATTCCGATAATCTTTCCCATAATTGCTCCAAAAAATTAAGTTACTGTGTTGTGCTTCTAAGTTGTGCTTCTAATTTGTGCTGCTAATTTGTTTTGGGTAGTCTGATTTGCCTGGACTACCGTGAATATTCCAATAAGCTCTAAGTGGGGTCTAAAAAGGAGAATTCAAGGGCTGAAACAGCAAAAAAGGCAGAAATCTGCCTTTTTTATGGATTTTTGAGGTTTTTGGCCCTACTTATTTCATTTATTTAGGAGCGCTCACCGTTACTAAAGCAGGTCTTAACACCCTATCAGCTACGGTATAACCCCTTTGCAGCACAGAAACTACGGTATTGGCCTCTTGTTCTGATGGTACAGAGGCGATTGCCTGATGGTGGTGTGGGTCAAACTTATCCCCCACTGCAGGATTAATTTCTGTCATGCGACCTTTATCAAAGGCAGAAAGAAGTTGCTTTAAGGTGATTTCAAGGCCTTCTTTGAAGGCTTTAGCATCACCAGTCTCAGTACTCAAGGCTGCATAAAGGCTATCAGTTACTGGTACTAAATGCTCGGCAAAACTCTCAATTGCAAACTTATGCGCCTTAGCAATATCTTCCACCGCGCGGCGGCGAATATTTTCACCTTCAGCCTTAGCGCGCAGGAAGTTGTCTTGCAACTCGCCAATCTTCTGATTGAGCTCTGCAATCTCTTGCTCAGGCGTTTTTACAGCAGCAGGCTCCGCAGTGGTTTCCGCCTGTGGAACAACTCCGGAATCTTCTGGCTCAGAAGAAGGGTTTTGATTTTCTTGTGTCATGGAAGCTATTTTACTTTTCTATAAAAATGTCTGATGCTGCTTCATATTGGGATGTTTCATTCATTTTCAAGTATTGGCTCTTTCAGCTAACTCAGCTCTTTCCTTACGCTTGGCCAATTCAGCTTCAGAATCAGTCCCTAAAGGCCAACCCTGTAAGTGCTGATAAGCTATATTACTTAAGGATTCGATCCATTTTGGACTGCTATTGAAGCAAGGAATATAGCGGTAGTCTTTGCCGCCATGCTCTAAGAATATTTCCTTTGCTTCCATGCCAATTTCTTCTAGGGTCTCCAAGCAGTCGGCCGGAAATCCTGGGCAAAAAATATCTAGTCTTGGGCAACCTTCTTTTGCTAGCTTCTCAATAGTTGGGGCGGTATAGGGCTTTAACCATTCAGCTTTGCCAAAACGAGACTGGAAGGTAACAAGATATTGTCCTGGCTGTAAACCTAAAGCCTCTCCAAGCAAGCGGCCTGTTTTGAGGCACTCACAGTGATAAGGGTCGCCCTGCATTAAATTGCGCTTAGGCAAGCCATGAAAAGACATGACAAAGCGATCTCCTTTTGCGAAATCCGGAATACCATCTTTGTCCCAGGCGCTTCTCACCTGATCGCGAAGTGCCGCAATATACGCTTGATTGTCGTGGTAATGCTTGACTAAGCGTAGCTCGGGTTGATTTCTCCAAGTGCTCAGCACCCGAAAGACTTCATCAAAGCTAGATGCGGTAGTAGTTGCGGAATATTGAGGATATAAAGGCAGTAGAAGTAATCGCTCCATGCCCCGCTCTTTCAAGCCCTCCAAGATTTCTTGAGTAGAAGGCTTGCCATAGCGCATAGCCAGATCTACTAAAACAGTATGTCCATCATTAGCAAATTTTTCGCCTAGTTCCTTGGCTTGTAAACGAGAGTAATGCATTAAAGGTGAACCCAATTGTGGCAACCAAATTGATGCATATTTTTTTGCTGACGTCTTACTACGAATCGGCAGAATAATGACCCTCAAAATGAATCGCCAAATAAAACGCGGAATTTCTACGACGCGAGGGTCAGAGAGAAATTCATTTAAATAAGCTCGCACTGCTGTTGGGGTTGGCGCAGATGGCGTTCCCAAATTCAGCAGCAGTACTGCAGTTTTAGGGGCTCGTAAGTGTGGGTTCTGATTCAAAATAGTTTATTTCTAATTAATGTATTTATAAATTCCAATAGCCCTTTAGGAGCTTAATGCGCCTGACAATAACTTGGAGGTAATATCCACAATCGGGATGACTCTGTCGTATGCCATACGGGTTGGTCCAATCACGCCCAAAGTACCGACCACTTGACCATCAACACTATAAGGAGCACTAATCACTGCTAAATCTTCATAAGGTAATAAATCACTTTCACCACCAATAAAGATTTGAATACCGTCAGCATGGCTAGAGACATCAAGCAATTGCATCAATACTGACTTTTGCTCGAGCATATCAAACATTTTGCGTAATTTATCGAGGTTAGAGCTTAAATCGCCAATATTAAGTAGGCGACGCTCTCCGGAAAGCACCATATCCCCACGACTCATATCGTATTCAGCAACACCACTTTGCAACGCCAAAGCCATCAAACCCGAAATATCTGTTCTTAAATTATCTAAATCCGCTTTCAGGTGTAGACGCACTTGCTCAAAACTTTTTCCAGCAAATTGGGCATTAATGTAATTACCAGCTTCAATCAATTGACTAGGGGTGTAATCCTGCGTCGTAGGCAAAATACGATTTTGCACATCGCCTTCTGGGGTCACCATAATCAATAAGATCTTACCCTCACCTAAGCGCAAAAACTCAATGTGCTTAAACACTTGAGCCCGTTTGGGAGTCATTACCACTCCTGCAAAGTGGGTCAAGTTCGACAAAATCTGCGCTGCCGAATTCAGAACTCTTTGGGGGGAGTCAGGCAGAAGGCCATTTTTAACCTCTCTAGCCGCGACTTCTTCTAAAGGCCGGACTGTCACCATCGTATCCACGAACAAACGATAGCCTCGCGGTGTCGGAATCCGCCCAGCAGAAGTATGGGGGCTGGTTACAAAGCCCATGTCCTCTAAATCTGCCATTACATTGCGAATAGTGGCTGCAGAAAGGTCTAAGCCAGAGAATCGCGATAGGGTGCGCGAGCCAATAGGCTGACCCTCCTCGATATATCGCTCGATGAGGGTTTTTAGTAAAGCGCGGGAACGTTCATCCATGGTGGAAGGGATTTTATGCCTATGGTTTAATCGTTATATGTTAAGCCCATCCCCAAATTCCACCAAGAAGGCATTTAGCCGGATTGCCTTAGTCGGCAAATTCCAGGCAGATGGCATCGAGGAACACCTTGAGGACCTCACTAAGCTGGTTTCGGGTCTAGGCTGCGAAGTCTTCATTGAGGGGGCTACAGCCGCCCATCTTGGCCTAAATACCTACCCTACTAAAACAGCAGAAGACTTTGCTGGCGCAATTGATTTAGTGGTGGTCTTAGGTGGCGACGGCACCATGTTGGGTATTGGACGTCAACTGGCCGGCAGTAATGTTCCCTTGGTAGGGATCAATATGGGGCGTCTTGGGTATATGACAGACATCCCTATTCAGTCTGTTCAAAGCATTCTTCCAAAAATGATTGCCGGCGAATATGAGGCTGACAATCGCACATTACTAGATGCCATCGTTCTGCGCGACGGCAAAAAAATAAACCATGCTTTAGCACTCAATGATGTTGTAGTGAATCGCTCAGGCATTTCTGGCATGGTGGAATTAGCAGTCCACGTTAATGGTTCGTTTATGTATAACCAGCGTTCTGATGGTTTAATCGTATCGACTCCAACAGGATCAACAGCCTATGCACTTTCTGCTGGCGGCCCTATTTTGCATCCGCGGGTTGCCGGCATACTACTAGTACCCATTGCGCCGCATTCACTTTCTAATCGTCCCATCGTTTTACCAGAGGACAGTGTCACTGTTATTGAAGTAGTGGATGGTCGTGAGGTCATTGTCAATTTTGATATGCAATCACAAACCAATCTGCAAAGTGGTGACAAGGTTGAGGTGCGCCAATCAACTAAAACCATCACACTGTTGCACCCTCGCGATCATAGTGACTACAAAACCTTGCGCGAGAAGCTGCACTGGAATGAGTACCCATCGACATTCTGATGTCGATTTCTTTGCTACGCTAATACATGCTTCAAAATATCTCACTTCGTGACTTTGTGATTGTCGATCAGCTCGAATTAGATTTCTCTGCTGGCTTTACTGTTTTGACTGGCGAGACTGGGGCAGGTAAATCCATCCTCTTAGATGCCCTGAGCCTAGTCCTGGGTGAGCGTGCAGATAGCAGCCAAATTCGTGAGGGCTGTAATCGAGCAGAAATCTCAGCACTATTTAGAATTGATGCTGAGCAAGTGCAGCACTTTAGTCAATGGCTTGATGAACAAGGTTTCCCAGTTGAGGATGGTGGGCAAAGTCTATTACTCAAGAGAACCGTTGAAAGTACTGGTCGAAGTCGTGCTTTCATCAATGGGAGCGTTGCTACATTAGCGCAACTTCGTGAAGCTGGTGATCAGTTGGTAGATATTCATGGTCAACATGCTCACCAACTCTTGCTCAAGGGTGGTGCTCAACGTGAATTACTTGATCGTCATGCTGGCTTACTCTTGCTCTCAGCCGAAGTAGCTCAAATTTTTAAAGCCCTTCAAGACTCGCGTCGTCGCTTACAGCAAGCTGAAAATGCTGGGCAAGATATCGAGCGTGAGCGTGAGCGACTAGAGTGGCAACTAGAAGAGCTTTCTGAGCTCTCCCCTCAGGATGGGGAATGGGCAAGTATTCAAAGTGAACACTCCAGACTTGCTAATGGTGCCAAGATTATTAGCGGCTGCCAAGAAGCGCTTGAAGTATTAAGTGATGCTGATAACTCGATTGAATCTAGCCTCTCAAAGATATGCGGCACGATCAGCGGGCTAGCAGAGCATGACCCAGCGTTAGGTTCTATCAATGAAGCATTAGATAGCGCACAAATTCAACTAGACGAAGCGATTCATAGTCTCAACAGATACCTACAAAAAGTAGATCTAGACCCAGCCAGACTTGCAGAAGTTGAAGAGCGCATGCAAGCTCTTCATAATGCAGCCAGAAAATATCGCACCGAAGTTGAAGAGCTGCCAAAAATCCTGCAAGATACCTCTGAACGCTTAGATGCCTTAACTGCATCTCAAAACATTGATGCCCTGCGCGAAAAGGTAAAACAAGAGGAAACCTCTTACCTCAAACTTGCTAAACAGCTTTCTCAAAAGCGCGGGCTTGCTGCAGCAGATCTCGGCAAACTTGTGACAGAGGCTATGCAGAATTTATCTATGGCTGGCGGACGTCTAGAAATAGCCTTGATACCGCTTGAAGAGGGTGGATCTTATGGCCTTGAGCAAATTGAGTTTTTGGTTGCAGGCCATGCTGGAAGTACCCCACGCTCTTTAGCCAAAGTAGCTTCTGGGGGGGAACTCGCCCGCATCAGCTTGGCAATTAGCGTGATCACCAGCAAAGCCTCTTTCACACCAACTTTGATATTTGACGAAGTAGATGCCGGTATTGGGGGCGCAGTCGCAGAAACAGTTGGTAAGTTGTTAAACCAATTGGGGCAATCACATCAAATACTGTGTGTTACCCACTTGCCTCAAGTAGCCGCCCAAGGTAATCACCATCTAAAGGTCAGTAAATCTCAAAGTGTTGATAAAACGATTTCTCAGGTGCAGGCCTTGGGGAGAGCAGAGCGTGTCGAAGAAGTAGCGCGCATGTTGGGCGGAGCAACAATCACTGATACTACACGCCGTCATGCCCGTGAACTACTTGAGCACAACTAAAACTCCTTAAGCAATAGAAGGCGCTTGGAAGATTTTCAACCATAGGCCCTCAACCGCATTTCTTGCAATAATAAAATCGGGCTCAGCCTCAAGATTAATACGGGTTTTATCGGCGCCATTCAAGCGCAATCGATGCTGACGTGCTCTCAACAAGCGATAAGCATTGCCGACAGATAGAGCTTGATCTTTTCCAATTAAATCTACTTCACTAGCAATTCTCAGTAATGCAATATTGCCAAGGTTGCCAAGCAATTGCCTATGTTGATGTGAATACGCCAGGACTAAAAACTGCACCATAAATTCAATATCAACCATACCTCCAGAGTCGTGCTTCAAATCAAACTCAGCGCTTGAATTTGGATGTCCATCATGCACTTTGCGGCGCATCTCTAAAATTTCAGAACGCAGATGATCGACATTGCGCTTTTGCTCAAGTACCTCTGAGCGAACACAATCAAATTCAAAACCGAGCTCTGGATTGCCCGCTGAAAAACGTGCTCTCGTTAAGGCTTGATGCTCCCAAACCCACGCAGCATTATCTCCCTCACGCATTTGATACTTTTTAAATGCTATGGCATTGGTAACCAAGAATCCAGCTGATCCATTGGGACGTAGACGCGTATCAATCTCAAATAAGCTTCCAGTAGAAGTAAAAGCTGTCAACCAGTTAATCATGCGTTTAGCAAAAAGTGCATAGGCTTCCTGGGCAGCGTAATCAGATTCAGCTGCTCGATAGAGAAATACTAAATCTAGATCTGAAGCATAACCAAGCTCCTTACCGCCTAATTTCCCATAAGCAATAATCCCAAAAGGAGGTATCTCTTCTTTTGATAGCTCAAACTTTTGCGCTACTTCCGGCCAAACCCGCTCAAATGTTATCTGTAATATGAGGTCTGCTAAGGTGGACAGATGATCACTTACTTTCTCTACTGATAGCGCTTGCTCAACACCAATCCCCAGATCTGCCAAAAGAGTAATAAATGTCTCGGTGTGATGTGTCACTCGCAAGATATCCATGGCCCGCTCTGCGCCATCATCATCAGCCATCACGTCGTCAAGACGGATATTGACATTAGCCTTGACTTCACGCCAATACTCTTCGGGCTGCTCAATGAGCGCTTTCTCAGTGCGAGAGTTCAGTAAGTGATCTAGTAGGTGGGGATGCTGCGTTAGGTACTGCGCGCCCCACTGTGATGCTTTTAGTAAATCCAAAACATTCAATAAAGCCTTGGGGTACTCAGACAAGATTGATAAATAAGCACTGCGCCTTGCAATCGCCTCAAGTAAATCAAAAAAACGCAATAAGGCCTGATCTGCATTCGCTTGTTCTGTTCCATCCATCTGCAAAATTTCAGCAGCTTTACGCATCAAGTTATCAAAAATTAAACGGCTTTTTTCTGGCAATTGTTTTTTCTTTGGGCTGGCTGCCCATATCTGCCAACGAACCAGCGCTCCAGGGAAAAATTTGGGGTCTGGCTCCCAATTCAGAGCTAACGGTGCAAGCGCAAGTCGCGCACCATCGTCTAATAAAAAAGCTTTTTCAAAAAGTCGAGCAACATTATTTTGATGATGATCTAGCTCTGCGATGAACGCAGCGGTGTCTAGATTACAATTGGGCGGCCCCATCAAAGTCGCTAAACGAGAACGAGCCACAGCATCATCCGGAAGGTAATGGGTTTGCTGATCATCCCATGCCTGAATGCGATGCTCTAAACGTCGCAAGTAAACATAAGCAGCACTCAAAGCATTTACCTCTTCAACTGCTAAGATGCCACGCTCCTTAACGAGATTGAGAACCTCTAATGTGGGGCGAACTCTAAAACGAGGATCCGTGCCACCCCGCATCAATTGAAACATTTGCGCCAAAAATTCAATTTCTCGAATACCGCCACGACCTAATTTAATGTCTCGCTCGCGCCCAAGATGTCCGGTAGACCGCTTCTCAGCCTCTTGTTGAATCTGGGCATGTAACTCACGAATGGAAGCCATCACCCCATAGTCCAAGTGACGTCGATATACAAATGGACGAATCAATTGGTCTAATTCTTTAAGGCAATAGGAATGTTCTGGTGAACCCGGTAAAGGAGCAATCAAACGTCCTTTAATCCAAGCGTAGCGCTCCCATTCTCTACCCTGAACCAAAAGGTACTCCTCGAGCATTTCTAAGCTACAGGCTAAAGGACCTGAGTCTCCATTAGGACGAAGTCGCATATCCACACGAAAAACAAAGCCATTCTCATCATGTTCAGCCAAGAGCTTGATAAGACGTTTGCCCATGCGAGTAAACCATTCATGATTTGAAAGACTTTTAGGTCCGTCTATAGTCTCCCCTTCGTGCTCATACAAAAATATCAAATCAATATCAGACGATAGATTCAGTTCGAAGCCACCAAGCTTACCCATGCCGACAACCATCAAGGGCATTTCAGCATTATTGGAATTGCTCCAAGGCAGACCAAAGCGAGCTTTTAAATCCTCGCGAACATAAGCAATAGAATGAGATACCGCCAACTCAGCAAAATGACTCAACCCATGAGTCACCTCATCTAGACTAGCCACTCCATTAAGGTCCCGCAAGGCTATCCAAATCATGAGCCGCTGCCGAGCCAAGCGCAAATTGGCCATAAATTGCGACTCATCAAGCTGCGACTGATCTTGGCCAATCCCACAGATTTTTAATAAATCTCGAATGCCCGGTAAATCCACCTTTTTACCCGCTTGAGACCTCAGCCAATCGATCCACTCAGGGCGAGCATTCAACCACCGTCGTGCATAGGTGGAATGTTGCTCTAAAAAGGCAATTTGCCGAGAAAAATCATCCATTCCCCCATCTTAATCCGTAGCCAAAGTCTAGTAGCAGATGCTTGGCGATCGACTAAAGCCTGACGGATAATAGAGCCCATGCTGCAAAATATCATTCCGCCTCGCCTCAAGAGCGTATTAGCAAAACGTCCTCAAGGTTTTCGTGGGGCCTGGCGCAAACGCGTCTTGATTCTGTGCGGCTTCATCCTTGCACTTTTGATTATTGGCCACCTAGGAATTCGCTTCATCATTTGGCCGCAAATTGAAAAATCCAAAGAATCGGTTGAAAAGATTATTGGTGCCCGCATTGGAGCAGATGTTGTTATGGATAATCTGCAAGTTTCTTGGACGGGGATCCGACCAAGCTTTGAAATCGAAGGATTACGGTTTAATAGCGCCGATAAAACGCATCCCCTGCTAGAAATCCAGAAAATTAGCGGCGAATTAAGTTGGAATTCTTTCTATCACTTAGCGCCTTATTTTCATCAGCTCAATTTCCAAGGTGCCCAAATTTATGCTCAGCGCGATAAAAAAGGAATCATTACAATTGCCGGGCTTCCGATTCACAATAACCCTGGAGATCATGCTGCGGAGAATTGGTTATTTTCTCAAAACAACATTGAGGTAAATGACGTCAAATTCATTTGGGATGATCAAGAAAACAAAAAGCCTGTCGTCTCAATTGATATTCAAAATTTTTCGCTTAGTAATGGCATTCGTAATCATCAAGTTTTACTGGAGACCACTACACCATGGACCAGCGGTCCCTTAGAGATCAGGGCTAACTTTGCTCACCATATAGGGGGTCAAGCAGGCAATTGGCGCAACTGGATTGGCACCATTTCCTGGAATCTGAATAAGCTCAATCTCAATCAACTTAGCCAAGTATTTAAGATTCCTTTAAATACTTTAGAGGGCCAGTTAAGTTCAAAAGGGAAACTGAAGCTAGATAATGGCAAGCCCGATAGTGCCGAGGCTTATGTTGCTGCTGACAACCTCACTATTCAACTAGCAGAAAATGAAGATGCCATTGCACTAGGAAGATTGGAAACAAATCTTACTCAAGAAACTGAAGGCGGTCTCATCTCTATCACGACCAAAACATTTGCATGGCGAGAAATAGGTAGCCCAAAGACTGCAGCCCTAGAAATTCTTAGTCCGATGACTTTCCGCTGGAAACCACCAGGTGCAGATGGGGAGATTAAAGAGTTTGGATTTTCTTCACCAAAAATATTAGTGGAGGATGTTGCCCTCTTTGCACTCAACCTTCCCTTATCGAAGAAAGTGCATCAATGGATTAAAGCATCTCATGCGGACGGTGAACTACAGAACCTAGATATACATTGGTCGGAAAATAAGTCAGCCTTATCTGCTTTAAAAATTCCTGGCGGATGGTTTAAATCCAATAAGCTCAATTTCAGCGTCAGTGCCCAACTCATTAATCTGAGCTTTGTAGGCATCAATAAGACTATGCCCTCTGTTTCCAATCTTTCTGGTTTTATCTCAAGCGATCAAAATAAAGGAAGTTTTTCAATCAATTCGAATGACGTGGAATTTGATGTCAATGATCTCCTTGTAGACCCAAAAATTAAATTAGATCGGGCAAATGGGAAAATCTCCTGGGCAAAGGAAAAGGGCAATTGGGTCATTAATACAAAGCAGCTAGCATTGAGCAACCCAGAAATCGACAC
Source organism: Burkholderiaceae bacterium (assembly GCA_947461335.1). Taxonomy (GTDB): domain Bacteria; phylum Pseudomonadota; class Gammaproteobacteria; order Burkholderiales; family Burkholderiaceae; genus Polynucleobacter. The sequence goes on from CANHLB010000001.1 coordinate 27,741, forward strand.
TAGCTTGAACCTCAACTATGTTTTAGCTGAATCCAATAAGCCAGATTTCATGACTTTGGATATGCAATTTGATAAGGCCAATTTAAAGACTGCTTACCGTTATTTGCCAGTTGGAATGGGCAGTGATGTCAAAAGTTATCTCAAAACAGCATTTGATGCCGGTGTAATCAAAAAAGGAAGCTTACACATTAAAGGGGATCCGAACGAGGTGCCGTTTCCCAAAAAAAACGATGGCAGCTTCACTCTCAATCTTCCTATTTATGATGCCACCTTCAACCCAGCCCCAACACCACCAGGAAGCCAAGGAGTCTGGTCTGCGCTGACCAATGTCAATGGTTCCCTTGCGATGCAAAACTCAAGTTTTACCACCCAGATTACGCAGGCAAACTATAAGCAAGTTGCGCTGAGCCAATTTCATGCAGAAATTCCTAATGTCAGCGCCAAGCAACTCATACTATCGGTCGATGGAAAGGCTCAAGGGGAAGCAGCACAAATACTGGAGTATGTACTTGCTTCACCATTTGCCAAAAAACATAATAGGCTAGAGAAAAATTTAAAGGTAACAGGACACATGAAAGTGGGTTTAGGGCTCAGGCTGCCCTTATCAGGAAGCTCTCAAACTGTCGTGGATATACACTTAGATATTCC
>CANHLB010000002.1 GCA_947461335.1 Burkholderiaceae bacterium
CCATGCACCATGGGATGAAGTGTTTTAACACGACCATCAAGCATTTCTGGAAATTTTGTTAAAGAAGCAACTTCCACTACCGGTAATTGGTTATCGGCTAAGAGTTTTGCAGTACCGCCAGTAGAAATCAACTTAACACCTTGCTCATGAAGTGCTTTAGCAAAGGGCACGATGCCATTTTTATCAGAGACGGAGAGGAGGGCTGTACGGATCATATTTTTCGAAAGTGAATTGAATCAATTACTTCAGGAGTTGGTGCTCGACTAGCTTTTTATGCAAGGTATTACGATTAATGCCAAGGTATTGAGCTGCCAAAGATTGATTATGTTTGGCATGTTGCATCACTAATTCCAGGACGGGCTTTTCAACTACAGCCAATACCATTTGATAAATATCATTTGGAGGTGTACCTTTGAGGTCATTCAGATAGCCCTGTAATTGGGTTTCAATGCATTCAGTAATTGGGTGTTTATTATTCATAAAAAAGATCAGTACGAAAAAAGGGAATAAGTCAAAACTAAGCTGCTTCTAAAAAGAGTAAACGGTCAGAGTGCGACTTCATCTCGTCAAAAAAATCATTCACCATCTGCAATTGGGTTTTGCAATCATCGGCTGTATTCATGCGTTGACGAAAAGCATGTGAATCACGCAATCCTTTGCAATACCAGCCAATGTGTTTACGGGCAGTACGTAGGCCAATGTGCTCACCATAGAACTGGTAGTGATCTAGGAGGTGAGCATTCATGATTGCTTGAATTTCACTGATTTCAGGGGTTGGCAGCTTACCCCCAGTTTCTAGGTAGTGATGAATTTCGCGAAAGATCCAAGGGCGGCCTTGGGCAGCGCGACCAATCATGATGGCATCAGCGCCAGTGGTCTTTAAAACAAATTCTGCTTTTTCTGGACTGCTAACGTCGCCATTAGCAACTACTGGAATACCCACACTATTTTTCACTGCAGTAATGGTTTCATATTCTGCTTCACCATGATAAAGATCAGCTTTAGTGCGGCCATGAACAGTCAGCATAGAGATACCTGATTTTTCTGCGATACGCGCAATCTCAATAGCGTTCTTATGCTCACGATCCCAACCAGTCCGAATTTTCAATGTCACTGGAACGGCATCAGGGCCAATGCCCACTGCCTGAACTACTGCCTCTAGAATGCGCTGGACAAGAGCTTCATCGCGCAAAAGGGCTGAGCCTGCTGCAACATTACACACTTTTTTTGCAGGACAGCCCATGTTGATATCAATAATCTGTGCGCCATGATCAACATTTATTTTGGCTGCTGCTGCCATCATCGCAGGATCGGCCCCAGCAATTTGAACTGCAATCGGCTTGAACTCACCCACATGGTTTGCGCGACGCTGAGTCTTTTCACTTTTCCAAAGAAGCGCATTGGAGGCTACCATTTCAGAGACGGCATATCCAGCGCCTAATTTTTTACATAACTGTCTAAATGGACGATCAGTAACTCCAGCCATTGGAGCTACAAAGAGTCTATTTACTAGAAGGTATGGACCAATCTTCATGAAAAACGGCTGGAAATAGTAGAGGTTCGCTAGATGTCGAGGAAAGCATGACACTTTAGCACAATCACTCCTCATTCTGCCTATTTTTTAGGCAGAATATTGAATTCAATCTTAATGACTTAGGCGTGAATTTAGAGGCTGATTAAAGCCCACTAGCGCCTGCCAAACATCATCTGGCGAGCTAAGGCCGTCTTGACTGGGGGAAGCCATTGGAGGGCCGTTAAAGCCAAACCACGAGCTACAACAACTGGGGCGAGATTAGAAGTAAATACTCTAGCCATAAAGTCTGTCAGGCCAATCGTTGTGGTTCTATCTGCTTTACGTGTTCGTGCGTAGGCCTCAAAAGATTCCTTGATATCAGCCTGGGTTTGACTTTTTGTTGCTCGTGCAAATAGCCCCACTAATTTTTCTGCTAACAGGAAGGCGTCACGTAAACCCAAATTCAGGCCTTGTCCAGCAACAGGATGTAAAGCTTGTGCAGCGTTTCCAATCCACACTTCATTATCTTGGGTAATTTCTTTACGGTAGTTCAGCCCAAGTTCATATAAGCGACGATCTTGGATTTTTAGAAAACGCCCTATGCGAGCACCGAATTCATTTTGTAATGCAATTAAGAAATCTGTATCACTGCATTGCAAGCGTTCTTGCGAGGACTCTGGAGAGCCGCACCAAACGATGTTCAAAATATTTGGGCCGAAATGACTTGGGAGTACCGCTAAAGGGCCTTCATCTGTAAAACGTTCCCAAGCTTGGTGGGGTATGGCATTTTCAACCTCAACTAAGCCTACCAGGGCTGATTGGCCGTAGTCGCGACCGGACTCAACCCAATCTTGCTTTTTGAATAAGCCACCTTCAGCGTGAACGATGCATTGAGCATTGATATCAGCATTTGCGTCCTTGTCATTGATATGCTGCCAAACAAAATTTGGACTTTTACTCTGAATTGCTCTTAAGGCTTGGCGTAAAGCAATATGAATATCTCGATAGCGGATGATATGACCTAAGGCATCTTGGCGAAGCTCTTCTCGCGTCATCAGTGCGCGACCAAAGCGTCCTGCTTGTGAAACATGTACCCGATGGATCTCTGCATATTCAGTAGGCCAAGCATCAATGGTATCAAGTAGAAGCTTGCTGCCATGAGAAAGGGCAATACCCCTGCTATCTGCAGCTGTGAGGTCGGCATCATTTTCTGGGTTGCGATCAACCAGGGTAAGTTTGGCTTCTGGAAACTTTTGTAAAGTCCATGCAGCACAAGCTAGCCCAACCGGACCTCCACCCTGAATCAAAATATCGCAGCTGGACTCACTCATCGATTCAAGCATTCTTCATCAAGGCTTCGATTTCATCAGCTTTGACGGGGACACCGCGGGAAATTAATTCGCAGCCGCCATCTTGGATGACAGCATCATCTTCGATCCGAATGCCGATATTCCAAAACTTCTCATCAATATCATCTGCTGGTCTAACGTAGAGACCGGGTTCGATGGTAATGACCATGCCACTTTTGAGAACGCGCCAAGGCTTTTCTTCTTTAGAAGCATGTTCAGTTTGCTCTCGATAAGAACCCACATCATGCACATCCATTCCTAGCCAGTGAGAGGTACGGTGCATATAAAATCGACGATAGGCGCCAGTTGCAATGGCGTTTTCAAGAGAGCCTATTTCAGAAAGCTTGAGAAGCTTCTCATCGAGCAAGCCTTGTGTGAGGACTTTGAGCGCCGCCTCATGGGGCTGTATAAAAGTATTGCCAGGTTTAGTCATGGCGACAGCCGCTTCTTGTGCGGCTAATGTAATGTCGTAGAGCGCACGTTGTGGCCCAGTAAATTTTCCGTTTACTGGGAAGGTACGTGTAATGTCAGAGGCATACCCATCTAATTCACAGCCAGCATCGATTAAACAGAGTTCACCGCTACGTAATTCGGTAGACCCAGCGCGATAGTGAAGGATGCACGAATTAGCGCCGCCCGCGACAATGCTGTTGTAAGCCACGCTTTGCGCGCCGCTATTACGGAATTCATAGAGTAGCTCGGCTTCGAGTTGGTATTCCCGCATACCCGGTTTACAGATTTGCATGGCACGAATATGGGCGCGGGCTGAAATGGCTGCAGCACGTCGCATGATATCAATTTCATGAGCATCTTTAAATAAGCGCATTTCATGAATGAGCTCTTCAACATCATGCAGTGCTGATGGAGGGTTGATGCCCGAACGCGCTTGACTGCGCACTTGTTTCATCCAGTGGCGCAAGCGGCGATCTGCCTCAGCGCTTTCTGCTAGGCGAATGTAAACAGCATCTTGATCGGCTAACATTTCACTCAATTTTTCATCAAGTTCTTTATTGCTGTGAGCAAATTCAATGCCCAGTTCTTTTGGAGCAGCTTCTGGACCGAGGCGAATACCATCCCAAATTTCACGCTCTAGATCTTTTGGCCTGCAAAATAAATGGGACTGTAATTCAAAACCTTTCCCATTTTTTTGAACTTGCAAAACGAGTGTTGCCCCTGGCTCTTCGAAGCCAGTGAGATAAAAGAAATCGCTGTCATAGCGGTAGGGATACTCGCTATCTCGATTGCGAGTCAGCTCAGGTGCTGTAGAAATGACAGCAAGGCCGCTACCTGTTTTAGAGAAAATGTGTTTTGCGAGTGCGTTTCTGCGCTCTTGATAAATATGGTTATTCATAAGCTGCATTGAGCTCTTGTAAGCGTTGTGGAGTCCCTACATCGTGCCATGGACCGGTATATTTTTCACCCAATACTCTATTTTGCGCTATTGCCTCTCTAAGGAGGGGGGCTAGCTTCGCTGGAGCCCCAAACTCAAGATCTTTGAAGAGATCCTTGTGATAAATACCAATTCCCGAAAAGGTCAGCTTTTCTGAGTCAGCTAACTCTTGGTTACTAACGCGGGTGTCTTTCAGATAGAAATCGCCATTTGGGTGTTGAATCGGGTTTGCAACCATTAGTAGATAGGCTAAGGGCTTCGTAGGATTGCTACGTAGTTTTAATACCTCTTCCATGAGTTTTGCCACGGGTAGTGTAGGCGTGAATACATCACCGTTAATAACTAGAAAATAATCTTCAGCCTGCAAGATGGGTAGTGCTTTGACGATCCCACCTGCAGTTTCGAGGGCTATACCTTCTGGGGAGTATGCGATTTTTAAGCCAAATTGACCCCCATTTCCCAGGGCCGCCTCGATCTTTTCGCCTAACCATGCGTGATTAATAACAACCCTCTCAATTCCTGCATCAGCCAGCGCTTCTATATGCCAAGCAAGTAAAGATTTATTTTGGATTGTTAGTAAAGGCTTAGGCAAGTCATCTGTCAGCGGACGCATACGCTCGCCTCTGCCTGCAGCAAGCAAAAAACAGGGGAGGAGATGTCTTTTATTCAAGATGGCTTACTAAGTATTCTTTAACATTCTTTAGCTTGACGAGTGGACTCCAAAATGCGCGCCAAAGGTTTTAATTCAATATAACGATTTGCAGTCGCAATAGCGTATTCCAAAACTAAGGGGATGTCTTTGAGATAGCCATCCTTACCATCACGATGAAAAAGCCTTGCAAAGATACCAAGGACCTTAAGATGCCGTTGTAGGCCCATCCATTCAAAGTCACGGTAGAACTGACCAAAATCATCAGGCATTGGCAATCCAGCTTTACGACCTTCTTCCCAGAATTTAATAACCCAGTCGATCACCCTTTCTTCTGGCCATGCAATGTAGGCATCCCGCCATAAGGAAGAAGCATCGTATGTAATCGGGCCATATACCGCATCTTGGAAATCAATGACGCCAGGATTATTTTTCTCAGTCACCATGAGGTTGCGTGAATGATAATCCCGATGGACGTAAACTTTTGTTTGCGCTAAATTATTCTCAATAATGAGTTCGAATGATTTCTGAATTTGCGCTTGCTGCAAGTCGGTCAATGACCTATCGAGATGCTTGCCTAAATACCACTCTGGAAATAAATCTAATTCTCGCTGTAGCAGAGCTTCATCATAGTTTGGCAATATATTTGGCTTGCTAGCTAGCTGCATTTTTACTAAGGCATTTGTTGCATCTTGATAGAGATGATCCGCAGTGTCGTTATTCAGTTCGGCTAAATATGTCTTGTTGCCTAGATCATTTAGCAAAAGAAAGCCTTGCTCAAGATTTTTTTCTAGAATATGAGGAACATTTAAACCTGCATCGGAAAGCAATATATCCACCTTAATAAAGGCATCTAGAGGTTCATGTTGGGGAGGCGCATCCATCACAATCAGAGTCCTAAAATCTGGGTTTTTGGACACAATGCGGAAATAGCGTCTAAAGCTGGCATCTGCTGAAGCAGGCATGAGACTATCAAGATCTAATTGCCAGCTAGGCTCTAGGGCTTTTAGCCAGTTGCGAAGGGTGTTTAAGCGAGAGTCAGTCATGGTCGATTCGTATAATAAGGCGGGTCTGGATCCATGAGTCATTATCGCCGTCGCGCCGGCTTTTGCGCCCCTCTTTTTTTAGCTGTACCCCTGCGAATAATGATGGGGGTGGTATTACTCCAACTCGCACTCCCAAGCCTTGCTCAAGCACCCGCTCCATTACCCCCTGGACAGGCGAGTACCAACACGGTTTTACTGCCAGATCGCGGTAATGTCACTGTTCTAAAACTAGATGATCAGTTGCGTGTCGGACAAGCCCTTGAAGATGGTAAAGCGCTCACATTCACATCTAGCGACAACATTGATGGCGTAGTTGATCGAGAAATGCGCATGGAGGGTCGCGCACAAATACGTCGCAATGGCACCGTGATTAAAGCCGATAAAATTATTTACGACCCAGATACTGATATTGCAGATTTGCTTGGTAATGCAGAACTTTCAAAAGGCAACACCACATTTAAAGGCCCAAGCGCAAAACTAAAAGTTGATGCGCGTGAAGGTGAAATGGAAACGCCAAGCTATGAGCTTAGAGATACTCGCGGTAACGGCAAAGCTAAAAAACTGACGATCGAAAATTCTGATATCTTTGTTTTTGACAAGGCGACATACACCACTTGTACTCCAGAAAATATGGATTGGTATTTTACGGCGAGTACCTTAGAGATTGATAATGAGCAAAAGGAGATGGTGGGCACTCATGGTGTGATGCGATTCTTCGATGTGCCGATTGCATATACGCCTTATTTCACTGCTCCAACATCCAATCAACGTCGTTCAGGCATTTTGGCTCCAGTGGCTGGCTATAACTCCAATAATGGTCTTGATATTACCCAGCCCTACTATGTCAATATTGCACCCAATCGAGACTTACTGATCATTCCTCGTTATATGGCACAGCGAGGATTGCAGCTAGGTGCCAACTATCGCTTCTTAGATACCCTGAATTCCGGAAGCTTAGGTGGAGATTATTTATCTCATGATAAAAAAACAGGAACTGATCGCTGGCGTTATGACTGGCAGCAGCGACAAATATTTTCTGGTGGCCTTGCTCCGGGAGGCGTTCCCCTTCCGGGATCTTGGACTGGGTATGCAAATGTGTCTCGCGTTTCAGATAATCTTTACCCTACAGACTTTTCACAAAGCATAGCCGGAGCTGTTACAAGTCAGTACAGGCAAGATGTTGGAACGACCAAAGGTCTCACGGGCAGTTTGAGTAACTGGGTGGTCTCTGCAAGAGCAGTAAGCTTCCAAACGCTTCAGCCAGACCCAACCAGTATCGTGCAGTCTCCATACAACATCTTACCAAGCGTTAGTGCTGCCTATAACAACCGCCTTACCCCGGCAGTCGCCGATACGAGTGGCAAATACGTGACCTTACCGACTGGGCCTGCGACAACTTTCTCAACAGATTACACTCGATTTGCGTATAACATTCAGGGCAATATAGCTGCCACTGCGCCAGGTGTTTACAGTCAAGCGGATAGAACAGTTATTAAAGGAGCTATGGCTTTACCGCAAGTAACCCCTGGTTACTACATTACTCCAAAGGCAAGTTTTCAAACAAATACTTATAACGCTACGCCTTTTGCTAGCAATTCAGGAGCCCCTGTGGCCCAAGGTTTCACAATCCCTACGTTTAGTTTGGATTCTGGCCTCTCATTCGAAAGAGATGCGGCAGAGTTAAAGGGCTTCTTTGGGCGCGATATGTTATTGACCATGGAGCCACGCGCTTTTTATGTTTACACGCCATTTCAAAGCCAGGCACAGACCCCAATATTTGATACTGCTGATGCTGGCTTTGGAGTCTCTCAAATATTTAGTGAGAATACCTTTATTGGAAATGATCGTATAGCTGATGCCAATAGGATTACTGGCGGTTTAACTAGTCGCATGATTGAGGCAAACACTGGTGCAGAACGCGCAAGTGTTACCGTTGCACAAAGGCAAGACTTCACAGCCCAAAAGGTTGGCCTTAATGGCACGATCACCAACCCAACAACTTATTCTGATACTTTAGGTTCAGGCTCTGTTCGCTTACTTGGAAACTTTAGTGCTGATCTGTTTGGTCAATACAATACCCAGGTAAATCGTTTTGTACAAACGACAGTTGGTGGAAGTTGGCGCCCAACTCCTGGAAGAAGTTTAAATTTCGGCTATCGTAATGTTTGGTCACCTCCTGTACAGGCATCCATTCAAAATAATCAGGCTTATGTGCCCGGAGTAACCACCACAGATCAATACAATATTTCTGGGCAGTGGCCTATTACGCGCGAGCTTTCGGTACTGGGGCGTTGGGGCTATGACGCTTTATCAACTAAAACATTGAATACTTTGGCCGCCTTAGAGTGGATGCGTGATTGCTGGACTTTCCGTGCTGCATACTCGCAAATGGTCAATACCTCACAAATTAGTACCACTCAAATACTGTTCCAAATAGAATTTAGGGGCTTTGCTAGCGCCGGCAGTAATCCAGTTGATATCATGAAGTTAAATGTTCCTGGATATATGCCTACTTCTAAGCCTATTCCACCTTCCATATACGAGAACTACCAATGATGCTTTTTAGTAATTGCTTAAATCGGATTGTTACAACAGCTCTTTTTTTAGGGACCTGTTTGGTGGGTGGTATGGCGGGCGCTCAGAATTCCGCCACTAGTAATTCAGGCGACAGTAAGATTCGTAATATCGATGGCGTAGCAGCAGTGGTTAATACTGGTTATGTCACTCGTAAAGAAATTGATGATCGTATTGCCCAACTACAAAAGCAGGGAACTAAGCTGCCTGAAGGGGCCACATTGCGCCAGACTGTTTTAGAGCGTTTAATTATTGAAAAAATTCAATTACAAAATGCTCAAATGGAGGGCATTTCAGTCTCCAATAAAGAGTTAGATAAGATTGTTGCGGATATTGCCGCAAAGAATAAATTGAGCTATGCAGAACTTAAGGCGAAAGTAGATTCCTCTGGAACTTCTTTTCAGCGCTATAAAGAGATGTTGCGTGACGATATTATCGTCAGCCGTTATCGTGAGCGTGAAGTTGAGGCAAAGGTTAAGATATCTGATGCTGAGATTGATAACTTTATTACGGAGCGAATGAGAGCTATCCCCACGGGTGGCACACAGGCACAGCGTTCAGCTCCAGCAGTTAAAGGCGCTCCAGAAGAAATTGACGTAGCGCAAATTTTTATTCCTGTCGATGCAAGTTCTGGAGCTGGTGCACAAGCTGAGGCTAAGAAAAAAGCAGAAAATTTATTGCGTGAAGCAAGGGGCGACGTTGATTTCATGCAATTGGGTGCGATGGCTGCAAAAGAAAGCCCCACTATTAAGTTCCAAGACTTAGGTTATCGAACTCCCGATCGATTGCCGCAATTGTTTTATGAGGCAATCCGAAATACTGGCGGTGGCCAAGTCGCTAATGCCGTTGTAAAAAGCCCTGCTGGATATCACGTATTAAAAGTGTTAGATCGACGCGCAATTAGTGCTAATCAGCCCCAAGAACAGGCACCAGCCCAAGATACTGCATCGACTACCCCTCAAAATATTCCCATTACCCAAACTATGGCCCGTCATATTTTGTTGCGTAGTCGTCCTGATTTAACTGACCAAGATGCCGAAAGACGTTTGCAGGGTTATCGTGACCAAGTCCGTGCGAAGACAGCAGATTTTGGTGAGCTTGCTAAGAAATATTCCGAAGATGGCTCTGCTGCTAGCGGGGGAGCCTTAGGTTGGATGGGTCCTGGGGATTTAGTACCTGATTTTGAGATCGCCATGAATCGCTTACAAATTGGTGAGGTGAGTAATCCAGTAAAGACTGAATATGGATGGCATTTAATTCAGGTACTGGAGCGTCGTGATGCAGAGCTAACCGTTGAAAAGCAGCGTCAATTTGCCCGTGCAGCTATACGAGAAAGAAAATTTGATCAAGCCTACCAGGATTGGGTGCGTGAGTTGCGAGATACTGCCACTGTCAAAATCCTGAACGTACAAGATGCAGCAAAAAGCACCCCTCGTTAAGCTGGCTATCACCACAGGCGAGCCAGCCGGTGTCGGGCCTGAGATTTCATTTGCTGCTACATTGGATTTTTTGAACGAGCAAGCTAATGCTCATATCACCTTACTAGGCGATATTAATCTCCTAACTCCCCAAGTTATCCCTGAAAACTTAATGGAGCGACTCCATATCCAATCAACTCCACTTGCCGAATCAGTGGAGCCTGGAGTATTAAATCCAGCGAATGCAAAATATGTTCTTAGTCTCCTTGATCAAGCAAGTGATGGCTGTATGAAAGGACGTTTTGACGCTATGGTCACAGCGCCAGTTCAAAAAAGCGTGATTAATATTGCAGGTATTCCGTTTACTGGCCATACCGAGTATTTAGCAGAACGTTGCAATACAAAGCATGTAGTTATGATGCTTTGTGCCCCATTACCGCAGGGCTTTCTTGGTCTAAAGACACCTAGGGACCTGAGGGTTGCTTTAGTCAGCACACACCTTCCATTGAAAGAGGTGTCTGCAGCCTTAAGTATCGAACTGATCCTAGAAACCATCCAGATAGTTGATCAAGATTTAAAAAAGAAATTTGGGATTGCTAAACCAGTGATGCGGGTTGCTGGATTAAATCCACATGCCGGAGAGTCTGGTTATCTGGGTCAAGAAGAAATTCAATGTATTTCACCAGCAATTGAACTTGCCAAAGAGCAGGGCATTAATGTATCTGGACCTTATCCTGGAGATACGATGTTTGATGCAAGAGCACTTGAAAAGGTGGATGCGTTTATTGCGATGTATCACGATCAAGGCTTAGCCCCTTTTAAGTTTGTGACATTTGGGGGTGGTGTTAATGTGACACTAGGGCTTCCCTTCATTCGAACTTCAGTTGACCATGGTACTGCTTTAGACATTGCTGGAAAAGGTATTGCTGAGTCGGGAAGCATGCTAGAGGCTTTGCGTTTAGCTTATCAATTGGCGCTAAACCAAAGAAAGCCATCTTAAGTGATGCATCGTGCTCGCAAAAGATTTGGCCAAAATTTTTTACACGATGAAGGAATTATTTACTCCATCGTCTCTTTAATCAATCCCGATACGGATATGCATGTGATTGAGATTGGCCCTGGTCTTGGTGCTTTAACTAGACCTCTATTGCGTAATCTTGATCAGCTCGATCTGTTAGAAATTGATCGTGACTTAGTTGCCTACTGGAATCAACAAAAGCTCAAGGGATTAAAAGTGATTGAGGGTGACGCTCTTAATTTTGATTTTTTGGAGTGGGCAAAAGACTGTTCTGATAAAAAAGGACTCTGTAAGGTGGTTGGTAATTTGCCTTACAACATCTCTTCACCATTACTATTTCATTTAGTCTCTGCCGCACAAGCAATTGATGAGCAAGTATTTATGTTGCAAGCGGAGGTTGTTGAGCGCATGGTAGCGAAGGCAGGTAGCTCTGACTTTAGTAGGCTGTCTGTCATGCTACAAACTCGTTACGATATGGAATTGGTCTTAGAGGTTCCCCCCGAAGCCTTTGATCCACAGCCAAAAGTGAATTCTGCAGTAGTACGGATGATTCCCCGAAAAGATTTCAATTTAAACCTTGCCCAGTGGGGCGCTTTGGAGAAAGTAGTCGCTGCAGCTTTTTCTCAACGAAGAAAAATGTTGCGAACTAACTTACAGGTTTTTCTAGAGAGACTGAAACTGAGTGAAATTGAACTTAAATCAAGAGCCCAAGATATTTCAGTGGATCGTTATATTGAGTGGGCTAGAGTACTAGCCTCTTAATAAGCGCTCGGATCGATTACTCGCATTTCTGCTTCAATCCAACCTTCTACTTCTTGTTGTAGCTCTTCGCCAGTTTTGCCTGTAGAAATAATCGCAGGACCAATCGAAAATATAACGGTGCCAGGCTGTTTTATAAAGCTGTTTTTAGGCCAGAAGCTTCCCGCGTTATGGGCGATAGGAATGACTAGTGCACCGGTAGCGCTAGCAAGGCGAGCACCCCCTTTACGGTAAGGCTTGGTAGAGCCTCTAGGAGTTCTCGTGCCCTCGGGAAATAACATGATCCACTTGCCTTCACTCAGTCTCTTACGACCTTGACTAGCAACGGATAGCGCTGCTGTTTGCTTATTAGCCCTATTGATATGAATCATTTTGAGTAAGGCCAAGGCCCAACCAAAAAATGGTATCCATAGTAATTCTCGTTTAAAGACAAAGCACAATTGTTTCGGTAGTAAAGCAATATAGGCAATCGTTTCATAAGCAGATTGGTGCTTACTTAAGATGACGACTGGTTGATCAAGTACGGAATGCATATGCTCCATCCCCCGAATTTCATAGTGGATGCCGCATAGATGCCACAACAGCCATATCACCACTTTATTCCAGAGCCCAATAAAACGATAGCGATTTTCAGCGCTCAGAAATGGAAATGCCAGCATGCATAGCACTGACCAAATCGGTGTGAAGGCTAATAGAAAGAGAGCAAATAGTATGGAACGGATCAAGGTCATGAGAGTTCTAAACTTTATTTTCTAGAAATGCATTTGCAAATGCCATGAGGTCAGCGTGAATCTGAGTGCCTTCTGGCAACCCACCTTTTTCTAGAGTTTTTTGGCCTTTTCCTGTTAGCACTAGGTGAGGAGAAGCTCCTAATGCAATACCAGCATGAAGATCTCTTAATGAATCACCAACAATGGGGACTCCCAAGAGGGGCTGAGTGCTATCAGTTCTTTTGTAGCGTAGTGCAATTTCTTTCATTAATCCCGGAGAGGGTTTGCGGCAATCACAGCCATGTGAGTCAACATGCGGACAAAAGAAGATGCTATCAATATGACCGCCTAATGGCTGAAGCATTTTATCCATCTTGCTATGCATGGCATGGAGATCATTAATTGTGAAGTAGCCCCTTGATAGTCCAGATTGATTAGTGGCAATAGTAATTTGATAACCTGCTTGGTTAAGAAGGGCGATTGCTTCAAGACTTCCTGGAAGTGCTACCCATTCATCTACTGATTTTACGTAGTCATCACGATCTTCATTGATCACACCATCACGATCAAGAATAATGAGTTTGGACAATCCGGTACTCATGCTAATTTGCCGAGATCGGCAACGAGATTCATTTTCTGATGTAGTTGTTGCAAAAGGGCCAAGCGATTATCGCGTAGCTCAGGATTAGGATCCATCACCATCACATCGGCAAAGAACTGGTCGATTGGGGCGCTTAAGGCAACGAGTGACTTGAGTACATCGACAAATTGACGCTTCTCATAAGCGCTAGTTAATGCAGGGGTAATGCTTTCTAGAGCTTTATAAAGAGCAGACTCAGCCGGAATTTGTAAAAGCTTACTGGAGCAGATAGCAGGAATTACGGTCGTCGTTTTCTTCAAAATATTACTAATGCGTTTATTCGCTGCAGCCAGTTGAATAGCTGGCGCTAAGGCATTAAATTCTCGAACGGCAGTTAAGCGCTCAAGCAGATCATTGATTTGATCAGGCGCTTGGCTTAGAACAGCATCAATTTCCGCACTAGTAAATGGTTTTCCAGCGACAGATTGATCACGTAAGTAGGCACGTAAACGATCGATGATGAATTCATAAATATCGGCAGCATTGGCTTTGTCTTGAACCTCTTTTTGTGGAAACTGGGCACGCGCCAATTCGATTAACTCGGGAAGCCTCAATGAAAGATTCTTTTCAAGTAACAAGCGACAGATGCCTAGAGCATGACGGCGTAGTGCATACGGGTCTTTGTCTCCAGTTGGTGAAAGGCCTACACCCCAAATGCCCACTAGGGTTTCTAACTTATCAGCAATAGCAAGAATTGTGCCAATCTGGGTTTGCGGTAAAGCATCGCCTGCAAAACGTGGCATGTAGTGTTCACTACAGGCAGCGGCAACTTGCGCGTTCTCACCATCGTGTATTGCATAGTAGCGACCCATAATGCCCTGTAGTTCAGGAAACTCTCCAACCATATCCGTTAATAGGTCAGTCTTTGCAATTTCTGCGGCACGGCCAGAAAGTTTTTCATCTGCATTTAGATGCTTAGCGATTGCAGTGGCAATGCCTTGGACGCGTTTAGTACGCTCTAGTTGATTGCCCAATTGATTGTGATAAACCACCTTGGCAAGATCGGTAACTCGAGAGGCTAATGGACGCTTTTGATCTTGTTGGAAAAAAAAGCGCGCATCGGATAAGCGGGGGCGTACTACACGTTCATTACCCGAGATGATGGCACTTGGCTTAGAGGTTTCAATATTAGAGACAATCAAAAAACGATTGCGTAGCTTTCCTTGCTTATCAGTTAATGCAAAATATTTTTGATTTGTTTGCATTGTCAGAATTAAACATTCTTGGGGAACTTCTAAAAATTCTGGATCAAAATGACATGTATAGATCGCTGGCCATTCCACAAGTGCTGTTACTTCATCTAATAGGCTGTCTGGCATGAGAACTAAATCATCACCGGCAGCTTTTAAAAGGGCGGCCTCGATTTGTGCGCGACGCTTATTAAAGCTTGGAATAACTTTTCCCTGAGCCTCTAAGGTGCTTTCATATTGATCTGCTGCTGCAATAGCGAGCTCGCCTGGCGCTAGGAAGCGGTGCCCCTGAGTTTGATTGCCGGCATCAATGCCTAAGCTATTGATATTGAGGGCTCTAGTGCCATGCAAGGCAATGATTCCATGAGCGGGACGAGCAAATTGGACTTCTGCCAATTGACCATTCTTTTGTAGCACTTGGTAGTGCATCATTTTGGCAATTGGTAATTTGCTAAGGGTTTGTTCAAGTGCAGCTTGCGCGGTTTGTTCCAATGCTGCGCCTTTAGCGATCACATTGAGGAACAAAGCTTCATTCTTTCCATCACCGGCCTTTTCAAGGGTGGCAAGATCAATGCCCAAATAGCCTAGGGCGCTTAATTTCTTGAGTAGCGGTGGAGTTGCTTTTCCATCTGCATCAAATGCAATGTTAGTTGGTAGTAATTTTTCACGAACTGGAAAGTCCGGCGCCTGATCTAAAACATCACTGATTTGAACGGCAAGACGACGCGGGGTAGCAAAGCTAGTGATTGTTGAAGACTCTGTTGTGAGACCCGCAGCTTTCAAAGCTGTAAAGATACCTTCACTGAAAGCGTCACCTAGGCGACGAAGTGACTTAGGTGGCAACTCTTCAGTAAAGACTTCAATCAGCAAAGTTGCAGCTTGAGAGGAAGAATGGCTTTTGCTCATAAATGGCTTATGGTTTTCAAAATAGCTAAGCTTAGGCTTTAGCTTGGCGTTGACACATCGGAAAACCTAATTTTTCTCGGGACTCAAAGTAAGCTTGTGCAACCGAGCGAGAAAGATTGCGAATACGGCCAATATAGGCTGCGCGTTCGGTAACGGAGATTGCACCACGAGCATCAAGTAAATTAAAGGTATGCGCTGCTTTAAGAACCATTTCGTAAGCAGGCAAGGCAAGCGAGACTTCCATTAAACGCTTTGCTTCACTTTCATAGTTCGCGAAGTTAGTGAACAAAAGATCAGTATTGGAGTGCTCAAAGTTATAAGCAGATTGCTCCACCTCATTTTGGTGATAGACATCTCCATAAGAAAGACCCTCGGTCCAAACTAGGTCATAGACGTTTGAGCAATTTTGGATATACATTGCTAGGCGCTCAATACCGTAAGTAATTTCTCCTAAAACGGGATTGCAATCAAGTCCGCCGACTTGTTGGAAGTAAGTGAACTGCGTCACTTCCATGCCGTTCAACCATACTTCCCAACCTAGACCCCAAGCTCCTAGCGTTGGGTTCTCCCAGTCGTCTTCCACAAAGCGAACATCATTTTCCTTGAGATCAAGTCCTAATGCAGCGAGTGATCCAAGATATAACTCAAGAATATTTTCCGGAGCTGGTTTTAGAACAACTTGATACTGATAGTAGTGCTGTAGGCGATTTGGATTTTCTCCATAACGCCCATCCTTTGGTCTGCGAGATGGCTGTACATAAGCAGCTTTCCACGGTTCTGGACCAATAGCGCGCAAAAAAGTGGCGGTATGAGAGGTACCCGCGCCGACTTCAAGGTCAATAGGTTGCAATAAGGCACAACCTTGTTGGCCCCAATAATCTTGAAGTTTGAGAATGATTTGCTGAAAAGTAAGCATGATTAACCTGGCTAAGCCATTG
Organism: Burkholderiaceae bacterium; assembly: GCA_947461335.1. Classification (GTDB taxonomy): domain Bacteria; phylum Pseudomonadota; class Gammaproteobacteria; order Burkholderiales; family Burkholderiaceae; genus Polynucleobacter. The sequence goes on from CANHLB010000002.1 coordinate 16,101, forward strand.
ATTTTACATGGCTAGGACGGATGAGAGCCAAAATAACTAAAAACGACGATGGCGCATCAGGCCCCATATAAGGAGTAGGCATGAAATGCTCAAAATAGGGACATCACCCCAATTTACATATGGCGTTTTTCCGGAATAAGCCTGTACTTGAGTGCTTAGGGTGGCTTGAGTAAATTCAGGGAGGATTTGAAGCACTCTTCCATCTGCACCTAAGACTGCAGTAATGCCGGTATTAGTCGCTCTCAAGGCTGGAAGACCAGTCTCTAAGGATCGTAATTGAGAAAGTCTTAATTGCTGAGCCGGAGCTTGTGATTTACCAAACCAAGCCAGATTAGTGATATTGATCAGTAAATTGGTTGCTTGAGTATTGTTGCGAATTCGACTTGCAAGTTCGCCCCCAAAAACATCTTCATAGCAAATCGTAATAGCCGCAAGAATAGGAGTTTGATCTTTAGGGGCGACGTTAAAAGGTGCTTGTTTAAATCCACCGCTAGCAAAGTCGCTCATTGGCACATGAAAAGCTTTGACGAACCATTGAAAACCCAGAGGAATAAATTCGCCGAAAGGAACTAAATGGGCTTTGTCGTATTGATAGGGCGCAGTGTTTGGCGATAGGCCAACAGCTCGGTTTGTGTACTGTATTTCTGAGTTATTTTTGACCTCACCAATTAAGCCAAGCAAGATATTGCTTGCGCTTTTATTTGAAAAGTCTTGTAAATAATTAATGAGTCCTGGAGGAAGGTTATTCTGAGGCCAAGGGAATGCGGTTTCAGGAATAATAATGAGATTCGCTGCTTCTTTTTTAATTTCATTCGCATAAAAATCAATTTGTTGGCTGATTGCCAATGGATTCAATTTAAGACTTTGTTCAAAATTTCCTTGAATTAGTCTTACGCTAATAGGTTCACCAAATGGTTTAGTGAAGGTAAATAGTCCGGCTAGTTGTGAAACGGCTATGACAGAGGCGATACCAATCGTGCTAACGAGCCAACGTCTTTTGATTTGCGCAATTTCCCAAGAAGTCCAAATCACGAAGAAAGTACATGCCAGCCCTCCAAAGAATGGAGCAATTGGTGCAAAGGGGCCATTTATCTGTGCTTCAGCAAATCCCATCCAAGGAAAGCCTGTAAATATTTCACCACGAAGATATTCACTAACAACCCAGCCTGCTGCTAAAAATAGGCCGGTGACATAAGATATTTTAAAGAGGCGAATCGATAAACTCGCGATTGAGAAATAAAGCGCCATATACGCGGACAGTAAAAAAACTGCCATACAAGAAAGTAGAACATTCATACCGCCTACATCATGGAGGCTAATGTAGAGCCACCATAGGCCCGCCACAAAATAGCCTAGTCCAAATGCCATACCTAGTATGAAAAATTTCATGCGCGAGAGGTGGACTTCAGAGCTAAGGCGCCACCACGCTAGACTTAATAGTGGAATTTGTACCCATCCGCCATAGGGAAGCTCTGCAGTTATTGCTATTAAAGAGCCTAGGACAAATAGAATCAGCAGCGTGACTATATTAATACTTTGATGCTTCTGATTGGAATGCAAATCAAACAAGGTAATTCTCAGTCGTCTACTTTAGGCATTTGACGTGCCAATAAAATATGAACTTGTCTTGGATCGGCGCGCAGAACTTCAAATTCAATGCCATCGATTTCAATGAGCTCACCTATTTTTGGAACCCGTCCTAGGCGTTGAATGACCAGGCCTGCTACTGTTTCAATATCTTCAACTGCGAAGTGAGTTCCTAGGGCCTTGTTAAATTGTTCAAGTTCTGTAATGCCTTTAACCCTGATGTCCCCATTATCTAGAGGAAGGATATTATCGGCTTCTTCGTCAATATCATGCTCATCTTCAATATCGCCAACGATTTGCTCAAGCACGTCTTCAATAGTAATGATGCCTGCTACCCCGGCGTATTCATCCACCACAATTGCTAAGTGGTTGCGATTGTCTTTGAAGTCACGCAATAAAACACTTAAGCGTTTTGATTCAGGTATAAAAACTGCCGGACGAAGCCAGTCGCGAACCTGAAAGTCTTTTTCTGTTCCGTGGCGCAGTAAGTCCTTGGCCAATAGGATGCCAATAACGTTATCGCGGCTTCCCTCGAACACTGGAAAACGGGAATGAGCTGCTTCAATGACGCACTTAATGAGTTCAGCGATAGGAAGATTAATGTCTATCCAATCAATTTGCGCGCGAGGTACTAATATGTCTCGAGCACAAAGTCGACCTACCTGAAATACTCCTTCAATCATGGATAGGGCATCGGCATCAATTAAGCCTTCAGCCTGAGATTCACGAAGACTTGCCATGAGTTCTTGGCGACGTTCGCTAAGGCTAGTTGGCTGCGGAGTTAAAAAATCAGCTAAGCGATCTAAAAGGGATTTATTGGGGTCAGGCATGATGCAAGAATAGCGTAGAAATGAGTCAAATCAATAATTGGAGCCTAGAAAGTCATTGCTAGGCTAAGTAGGGGTTTGCAAAACCCATTTTCTGAAGAATCATTACCTCTTGAGCCTCCATCTTCTCGGCCTCTTTCTTCTTCTGGTGATCAAGGCCTTGGGCATGCAGACAGCCATGCACAATTAAGTGGGCAAGATGGGCTTTCAGGGGCTTATTTTGCTCTTTAGCTTCTCTCTGAATTACTGGCAGACAAAAAATAATGTCAGCTTCCAGAGCATTTTTGGAATGCTCGTATGGGAAAGTTAAAACATTAGTTGCGTGATCCTTATTTCGAAAGGAGGTATTTAATTTTCTTCCTTCCACAGCATTGACAAAGCGCAAGGTCAATAGTCCATTAATACTCACTACGCTCTTCACCCATTTTTTGATCAAACTGGCTGAGGCGACATGACTCACTGCAGCCTCAATTGCAGGGCTAGCATATTGAATATCAATGACAAGCTTAGACTGCATGAACCTCTACCATTTCACCTCTTAAGGTGTAGTTGAGGACTTCAGTAATGCGGATATCTACCATTTGTCCAATGAGTGAGTCGATATCTTGGTCAAGCACTTTGAAGTGAACAACGCGATTATTTTCTGCGCGTCCTTGCAGATTAATGCCATCCTTAGCCAAACCTTCAATGAGAACCCTTTCAGTTTTGCCCAACATCTTTTGACTGATTTGATTAGATTGTCCTTCGATCAGTGCTAATAGCGTTTGTAGGCGTTTTAGCTTGACCTCATAAGGTGTTTCATCAATCAGGTTAGCTGCTGGGGTACCGGGCCTAGGACTAAAAATAAAACAGAAGCTATTATCAAAATCTAATTCTCGGACCATCTTCAGTAGCTTTTCGAAGTCAGCCTCAGTTTCACCAGGAAAACCGACGATGAAATCACTTGATAGGGTCAGATCAGGCCTTGCAGCACGCATTTTGCGAATAATGCTTTTGTATTCGAGCGCAGTGTATCCCCGCTTCATTGCAGATAGCATGGAGTCAGAGCCATGTTGAACCGGCAAATGCAAATGACTCACTAACTTAGGCACTTTTGCATATACGTCAATCAGTCGTTGGGTAAATTCTTTGGGATGGCTGGTTGTGAAACGAATTCGCTCTACTCCAGGAATCTCCGCAACGTATTCTATGAGGAGGGCAAAGTCAGCAATCTCCTCAGTACCACCCATTTTCCCAAGATAGGCATTCACGTTTTGACCAAGCAGCACGATCTCTTTAACGCCTTTGCTTGCAAGCCCAGCAACTTCAGTAAGAATGTCATCAAAAGGCCTGGAGACTTCTTCACCGCGGGTGTAAGGGACTACGCAGTAACTACAGTACTTGGAACATCCTTCCATAATAGAGACATAGGCTGAGCCACGGGTTTGTCTTGATGCTGGAAGGTGGTCAAACTTTTCAATTTCTGGAAAAGATATATCTACTTGAGAGATACCAGTTTTGCGACGCTTGGCAAGCAGATCTGATAGGCGATGTAATGTTTGGGGTCCAAAGACGACGTCAACATAGGGAGCGCGACTGACAATTTGTTGACCCTCTTGACTCGCTACACAGCCACCAACACCAATTAATAAATGGGGTTTGTTTTTCTTCAGTTCGCGTAAACGTCCTAAATCCGAAAAGACTTTATCTTCTGCTTTTTCACGAATAGAGCAGGTGTTTAGTAGTACCACATCTGCATCTTCTGGAGAGTCTGTCATCACCATGCCTTCATCGGCATGGAGGAGGTCGGCCATCTTGCCCGAGTCGTACTCGTTCATTTGACAGCCAAAGGTTTTGATATAGAGCTTTTTCATATGCCGTTCTCAGGTTTATAGCTGGGGGCGAAGCTCAGATTTTACTGTTTTATAAAAGTCGGTAGGCAAGAATCGCTACTATCGTGGGTGGAAGAGCTGCAATGAATAGATATAGAGCTGAAACTGCACTATTAGGGAAGTGGTGGCGCAAAATGGCAATACCTGCTGGGTTGGGCGCATTGGCAATCACGGTAAGACCACCACCGGCAACTGCACCACCAACTAAAGCTAGCTTGAAGTCTAATGAAGTGTTAGAGACTAATGAACCTAAATAAGTCAGGGCTGCATTATCAGTAATTGCGGTGAGTGCAAGGGCACCATAAAACACTTCTGTAGGACTCATTTTTCCTAAAATAGGTTGAAGCCACCAACCTTGTAATGAGCCCAGCACTACTAAGCCAGCCAAGAAGAAACCAACCAATAGCGCTTCTCTCAGAATCAGGGGGCTTTGATGTTTTGGGTAAGCAGTGGTGTAGCCAATAAAAAATAGCAGTATCCAAATGAACATGATAGGGTCATGTGCAAATACGACGACCCCAAGTAAAAATAGCAGATGCATTAAAACTACCACCGGCGGAATTTTTGCTTGCTTAGTTCCTGCAATAGGGTCAATTAGTTGACGATGAAACAGGACAGTCGCACCTAGTGCATTAATAAAAATTGCAATGCAAGATTCAATGCCGAAGTGAGTAAACATGAACGCTGAACTCCAGTCCCAGGTTGTGGCAACCATCAGAACCGGTGGAGCAGCAAAGTTGGTAAGAGTTCCGCCAATAGAAATATTGACGAAGAGAACACCTAAAGTTCCAAACAGAAGAGCGTTGGAACATTTGTGTCGATACACTAAATCACGCAATAGAAAAGCTGCGAGGGTCATCGCAGCAGCCTCCGTAATCAGTGAGCCTAGCAATGGGGTAATAGCGAGAGTTAAGAAATACAGAGCAGGTGCACTTCGAATACGTAAGATGACTTGCAATATATTGGAAAGTACGTGCAAAATTTCTGTAGAGATATACAGGATAGGTTTACTGCCAGCCACAATCATGATGGCAAAAACAAATAAGGGCTCTGTAAAGTTGCGCTTATCTAAAAAATCTTTTGCAGTATTTAATCCGTCGGTAAAACCTATAAAGATAACGAGAATGGCCGCCCAAAACCCAAAAACAATTTCGACTTCGCCAAGCAGGTGCCAAAGGCCGGCATGGGTCGGAGATTTTTTGGCGAGAGTCTCAAAATAACCCGTACAAAAGGTATGTAAAACTGCAATTGCAAAAATGATGCTTGCGCCAAGTTCAATAGAGGTAAAGTTCATAGCAGCATGGTAGCAGGTGAATCAATATATTAAGACCTTAGCACTTTAGGAGTTTTTGATGAAATTAAAGATTGGTTATGAAGCCCTAATTACTCAGGCAATGGCTCAAATTGAGACAGTTCCTTTAGAGGGGGCGCAAGCCTTATTGGATGATCCGAATATCGTTTTTGTAGATATTCGTGACATACGCGAATTAGAGCGTGAAGGCATGATTCCGAACGCTTTGCATGCACCGAGAGGCATGTTGGAGTTTTGGGTAGACCCTGAAAGCCCTTATTACAAACCTATCTTTGGAGAGGATAAGCGCCTCATTTTATATTGCGCATCTGCTTGGCGCTCTGCATTGGCAACTGAGACCTTACAAAAGATGGGGGTGCCCAAAGTGTGTCACTTGGAAGGCGGTTTTAGTGCATGGAAGAAAGCCCAATTACCTACTATTGAAAAAGTGAGTAAACCCCCTTCTGCATAAATGTAAGATCAAGAAAATCATCAACCATATTCCATTAATTGAGGTAAGTATGAGAAAAGTAGAGTCACAGTTTGGCGAAGGGCCCCTGCAGCAAAAGCTTACTGCTGGTGAGCTCGAATTTTTATCTGATGCAGAAGTTTCTAAGGGTGGTAGTAATACTGGCCCTAGTCCTCATGAATATTTAGGAGCAGCCTTAGCCGCCTGTACTTCGATGACTTTAAAGATGTATGCGGGTCGCAAAGCGATGCCATTAGAAAACGCAATTGTGACGGTCGATATTGAGCGAGTCGATGATATTGAAACACTGAGTCGTGATATTCAGCTCATTGGAAATCTCAGTGTAGAAGAAAAAGAGCGCTTAATTGAGATTGCGAATAAGTGCCCTATTCATAAGGCGCTTGCTGGGCAGATCCAAATAAAAACCCAGCTTGTAAGTTAATCCAAGCTGGGCTGTTTTTGCTGCAATACTTGTTACTAACTTAGTTAGGAGCTTTAGCGGGTTGATTATTTTTACCAGCGTTATATCCAGAGTTATATTGAGAAGCCTGATCTTTTTTGTAAGAGTCATATACATAGCCTGAAGCAGCACCAACTGCTGCACCACCAACCGCACCCCAGATAGGATTGCCGTGGAAAATAGCTGTACCCACTGCACCTGCAGCGGCGCCAATGCTAGCACCTGAAAGAGTACGTTGTTCTGTGTTGCTCATATTTGAGCAACCAGCAATAGCTAATGTTGCTGCAGTAATTGCCATAATTTTTTTCATATCAACTGATCCTTTAAATATATTTTGAATGAGCTAAGTGCTTGACTTATTTCTTGGCGCAAGGAAAGCGTTCAGCCATGAATCCCAAGAAAACGCCTGCTGCCGGTTTATCAGCGACTTGCTGATTAGCTTGCGCAAACTTTACGAACTCGCTAATAACGTCATCGCGTGCTGGAGCTGGTTGCTTGACGCAAATAAATGGCTTGGCGCGTTGCGGATGACGGGTTGCTAAATAGGTTTCATAAACAGCGGTAGTAAAACCAATGCAAAAGCTACGTGAATCTGGGCTTGCAGGAGTTTTGCAAGTATTTGCAAGTTCTTGCGTGCTAAGCACTTTGATGGTTTCTTGGGCCTGCGCTAGGCCGGAAATTGCTGCCAAAGCAGCCAAAACAACGAGGACTTTCTTCATGGGTTCTCCCTTAGGTGTATGTAAAAGGATCATAAACTATAAATTAGGCAATTTATTGCACTAAAAAGGTGCAATGCGCACTTTTTTGGGATTATTTCTTCCCCATAATGATGCAAAAACTAGATGGGGTAACTTCATGGAAATTTTGAAATCAGGCAGTGATGTTTTGTTTATTTTGCTGGGCGCCATTATGGTGCTAGCTATGCATGCAGGTTTTGCATTCCTTGAATTGGGAACGGTAAGAAAAAAGAACCAAGTCAATGCCTTAGTCAAAATCTTGGTGGATTTTGCTGTTTCGACCATCGCCTATTTTTTTATTGGGTACAGCATTGCATACGGTGTAAATTTTTTCTCAGGCGCTGAATTACTTGCTGAGAGAAATGGCTATGAGTTAGTAAAGTTTTTCTTCCTACTGACTTTTGCCGCTGCTATCCCAGCAATCATTTCTGGTGGAATTGCAGAGCGCGCAAAATTTAATCCGCAGCTGATTGCAACATTTGTAATAGTGGGTTTTGTATATCCCTTTTTCGAGGGAATTGCATGGAACCAGCATTACGGTATTCAGGCATGGATCAAGGGTTTCACTGGTGAAGAGTTTCATGACTTTGCTGGTTCAATAGTGGTGCACGCAGTGGGCGGCTGGATCGCTCTCCCCGCAGTGATTCTTTTGGGTGCACGTCGCGGTCGTTATACCAAAGAGGGGCAAATTTCTGCTCACCCTCCCTCAAGTATTCCTTTTTTAGCTTTAGGTGCTTGGATTCTGGCAGTAGGTTGGTTTGGCTTTAATGTGATGAGTGCACAAACGATTGACAAGATTAGTGGTTTAGTTGCTATGAATTCTTTAATGGCAATGGCTGGCGGAACAATAGCGGCTTGGGTTGTAGGACGTAATGATCCTGGCTTTACTTATAACGGACCACTTGCTGGTTTAGTCGCTGTTTGTGCAGGCTCAGATTTAATGCATCCACTCGGAGCTTTATTTGTTGGTTTGGTAGCTGGTGGATTGTTTGTTTATATGTTCACCTTGGTGCAAAACCGCTGGAAGATTGATGATGTTCTAGGCGTTTGGCCCTTGCATGGTCTTTGTGGACTTTGGGGTGGCTTAGCTGCGGGTATTTTTGGAACAAAAGCACTCGGCGGAATCGGTGGCATTAGCTTTACTGCCCAACTCATTGGTAGTGCTCTTGGAGTAGGCATTGCTTTACTAGGTGGTTTTGTAGTGTACGGAACACTCAAGGCAGCCTTAGGTATCCGGATGTCACAAGAGGAAGAATACGAGGGCGCTGATTTAAGTGTGCACCGCATCTCTTCTAGCCCAGATCGTGAGTCTAATTGGTAGTTTGAACCTAACAATATATACCCTCGATTCATACTTATAATGAGTCATGGCTATATTTGAACTAGACGGAAATACTCCTCAATTAGATGAGGGAGCTTGGATTGCCGAGAGCGCAGAAGTGATTGGCAAAGTTGAGCTTCACAAAAACGCCAATGTTTGGCCGCAGGTAGTGATTCGAGGCGATAACGATCTTATTCAAATCGGTGAAGGCAGTAATGTGCAAGACGCTTCTGTTTTGCATACCGATCCAGGATATGAACTCATTATTGGTAAACATGTCACAGTAGGGCATAAAGTCATGCTCCATGGTTGTCACATTGGTGATGGCAGCCTCATCGGTATTGGCGCTGTCATTTTGAATGGCGCCAAAATTGGTAAGAACTGTTTAGTTGGCGCTAGTGCTCTCATTACTGAGGGCAAAGAGTTTCCGGATGGATCAATGATTATTGGCTCTCCAGCCAAAGCAGTGAAGACGTTAACGCCAGAACAAATTGCTGGTATCAAAGAGATTGCTGGGCATTATGTCAAAAATGCCCAGCGTTACATCAAAACACTTAAGAGAATTGCTTAAGTATTTAACCGTTCATTAGCCTCTGCCCACAAAAGGCATCTTCGTCGCCATGATGGTCATCGAGAGAATATTGCTCTCTAGAGGTAGTTGAGCCATATGCAGTACAGCTTCTCCAACATGATCTACATCCATGCGTGGCTCAACCTTAATGGATTGATCAGCTTGCATAATGCCGGCAGCCATCCGTTCAGTCATTTCGGTTGCAGCATTACCAATATCGATTTGACCGCAAGCAATATTAAATGGACGCCCATCTAATGAAATGGTTTTGGTAAGGCCGCTGATTCCATGCTTAGTTGCGGTGTAGGGTGCCGACATTGGCCGGGGAGCGTGGGCAGAAATAGAACCATTGTTGATGATTCTTCCACCTTGAGGAGATTGGGCTTTCATCATCCGAATCGCTTCTTGTGAACATAAGAAGGCACCACAGAGGTTTGAGTTGACAACATTCATCCACTGCTCGTAAGTTAAATCTTCCATCGGAATCGCTGGTGCACCAATGCCTGCATTATTAAACAGCACATCGATACGACCAAAGCGCTCTTTAAGGGCTGCAAATAATTTCTTTACTTGCTCGGGTTTGCCGACATCGCAAGCAACAGCCAGACAGTTTTCACTTGTTCCGCCAATATCAGTAATGGCTTTTTGGAGTTTCTCCAGATTACGCCCAGTGAGGACGACTTGATAGCCGCCTTTGAGGAGTGCTTTTGCTGCTGCTCTACCAATACCTACCCCAGCTCCAGTGATGAGCGCTACTTTATGATTGCTTTGTGACATAACTTTCTTCCCTATATTTGTTTTGGTAATGGTAAAGCAGTTTTATAGCGCACCTGTTTTAAGGCAAAGCTGGAGCGAATTTTTTCGATTCCAGATATTGGTGTTAGTTGCTCGAGGATAAATTTTTCGAGAGCGCCCATATCGGCTACTGCAACGCGAATGAGGTAGTCGCTATCCCCAGTCATGAGATAGCACTCCATCACCTCATCGTGTTCTGAGATGCACCGTTCAAATTGCGCTAAAGCCTCTTTAGATTGTTCTTTGAGGCTAATAGAAATAAACACATTTAATCCCAGCCCCAGAACCTTCGGATCTGCCAGAGCAACATAGTTTCTAATGACGCCCTTATCTTTGAGCGCCTTTACACGCATGAGACAGGGCGATGGCGATAAATGCACCCGCTTAGCCAGCTCCACATTGCTGTGTGAGCTGTCATTTTGCAGTTCATTTAAGATTCTGATATCTATCGTATCTAGCTTCATAAAATACCTTATAAAGTGATTTATTAAGCATTTTATGCTGAAAATAAGCAGTTATTGCCATTAATTAGCATCCTATTTTGCCTCTAATCCAACAAAATAAACCCTTAATATGGCTTTTTTCTAGAGGGGGGGTTGTGGGTATTGGGCTTGTATTTCCAGAAATTGAGAATTCACTACAGATTGGTGATTCAGCTCAAAAGGATTGCGCCATGATTGGGCCTGACTTTTGGGCAAGTCCTTCAGCAAGAAAATTTGCCCGTGAATTTGGTGTCGATATCAAACATGTGAAAGGCAGCGGCCAAAGAGGTCGTATTACTAGAGAAGACATTGGGCAGTTTATTAAGCGCTCCATGTTGGCAAAAGAAAGTGCGCATTCTCCAGCCGTTCAAGGTATTACAGGATTTGATCTCTTGCCCTGGCCAAAAGTCGACTTTAGCAAGTTTGGAGAAATAGAGCGTCAAGCTCGAAGCCGCATTCAGAAAGTTTCAGCTGCCAATCTCGCGCGTAACTGGGTCATGATTCCCGCAGTGACTTATCATGATGACGCAGACATTACGGATCTTGAAGAGTTTCGTGCCGCATTGAATAAAGAGAATCAAAAAAATGAAGTAAAGATTACTTTATTGGCATTCTTGATAAAAGCAGCCGTTGCAGCACTCAAGCAGTACCCCACGCTTAATGCTTCGCTTGATGGTGATGATCTTATTTTAAAAAAATATTTCCATATTGGGTTTGCAGTTGATACCGAAGGCGGTCTAGTAGTTCCAGTCATTCGCAATGTAGACCAAAAAGGCCTCATAGAGATTGCAAATGAGACGGCCGCATTAGCAAAGCTAGCTCGTGAAGCTAAGTTGAAGCCAGATCAGATGCAGGGCGCCTCTTTTACGATCTCTTC
>CANHLB010000003.1 GCA_947461335.1 Burkholderiaceae bacterium
AAGGTAGATGCCGATGTGCGCAAGGCTTTTATGCAGTTTATGGAAAATGCTCAAGAACATCACTCGGTAGTATTTGTAGAGCAGTCATGGCCTCCTTTTGAGAGTGCAACTAGCTGCTCATTGACTATCCTGCAAATGGAGTTTCTTGAGGACTTTAATCGCTTATGTGGCCCAATCGAGACTTACGCTGATCTATTAGGAAAGCCCGTGATTAATGAGCTTCGTCACTCAGCCTCCCTGGAGCCCAAAGACTTGATCAATGCCTATGCTCAATTAGAAGAATTTCGAAAGGGTATGGAGGAGGCTATTAGCTCTGTAGATATGCTGGCACTCCCCTTAACGCCCTGTAGCCCCGTATTGGAGGCCGGCCTTCCAGAGGCCGCAAGGCCATTAAGGGAGCTAAGCCTTCCAATGGGCGCCTCTGGGCTACCGATCTTAGGAATGCCTTTGTTGCCGAAAAAGGGCCCGCTAGGTTTAGCGGCACCGAGTCTGGCAGGGGTTCAGCTGGTAGGGAAAAAATTTCAAGAGCACAAACTTTTAAATATGGTAAAACTTTACCTAGATGCACCAAATTGAGGCTTAAGGCTTGTTACTAAAAACCCCAGTCTTATACAGTACAAGAGTGAAATATTAAAAAAATGGTTTTGTAGTGCGTTTAATGACGGAGACAATATGATTAATAAATTAAGACGTTCAGCAATTTTGGCAGTTATTCCCGCAGCTGTGGCGCTTGGACTGACAAGCTTCTCACTGCCGGCCCAGGCCCAGCAGCAAAAAACCCTAAAGTTTATTGCTCAGGCAGATCTGAAGATCCTAGATCCGATCACTACTACCGCTTACATTACGCGCAACCATGGCTATATGGTGTATGACACCTTGTTCGCTATGAACAGCAAGTTTGAAATCAAGCCACAGATGGTAGATAAGTTCACAGTGAGTCCCGATAAAAAAACGTACACATTTACTTTACGTGATGGCCTCATGTTTCACGATGGCACACCTGTCCGATCTGCAGATGTCATTGCATCGGTTGAGCGCTGGTCAAAGCGTGATGGACTCGGTCAAAAATTAGCTGAGTCTACAGATTCATGGTCAGCTACGAATGACAAGACTTTTGTTCTAAAGCTTAAAAAGCCTTTTGCTTTTGTATTGGATGCTTTAGGAAAGCCTTCCTCTAACGTGCCATTTATCATGCCTGAGCGCATTGCTAAGACCGATGCATTTACAAATATCACTGATCCAACCGGTTCTGGCCCATTCAAAATGGTTAAAGACGAGTGGGTTCCTGGTAGCAAAGTCATTTATGTCAAAAACAAAGAGTATGTGCCCCGTAAAGAAGCTCCCTCTTGGGCTTCAGGCGGCAAGGTTGTTAAAGTTGATCGTGTGGAATGGCTCTATATTCCTGACGCAGCAACTGCAGCTAATGCCTTAGGCAATGGCGAAGCTGACTGGTGGGAGCAGATGCCTCCAGATCTCATTCCAGTTCTTGCTAAAAATACTAGCGTGAAGGTAGAGAATATTGATCCCTTGGGTTCAATGGGGCTCATCCGCTTTAACTTTTTAAACCCTCCATTTAATAACGAGAAGATGCGCCGTGCAGTAGCAATGGTTGTTAATCAACAAGATTATGTATTAGGTATTGCTGGTAGTGCAGATAATGGCAAGCCTTGTGCTTCTTACTTTACTTGTGGCACACCCTTGGCTAGCAATGTTGGCTCAAGCTTATTAACTAGCAAACGCGATTTTGAGGCAGCTAAAGCTTTGATTAAGGAATCAGGTTATAAGGGCGAGAAGATTGTCATTATTTCTGCAGCTGATCAGCCTATCGTTCAGTCTCAGTCTCTTTTAACTACAGAGCTATTGCGCAAATTAGGTTTGAATGTGGAGTTGCAAGCGGGTGATTGGGGTAGCTTAATTACTCGCCGCACATCAAAAGAGCCAGTTGATAAAGGTGGATGGTCTATTTTCCATACCTGGTTAGTTGGACCTGACTTGCTCAACCCAGGTGTGAACTTTGCACTGCGCGGAAATGGTGAAAAGGCATGGTTTGGCTGGCCTACTGATCAAAAGCTAGAATCTTTGCGTGATGCTTACTTTGACGCACCGAATGCGGCTGGTGCTAAGAAAGCAGCAGAAGCAGTTCAGGGCCGTGCATTTGAGTTCCTGCCTTATATTCCAACAGCTCAGTTTATTTTGCCTACCGCATACCGCACTAATCTTTCTGGGATTATTGTGGCGCCAATGGCATTACTTTGGAATGTGGAGAAAAAATAATTCCTTTTCTTGTTAAGTCTTTAGGAGTTATTTTTTGCTTTCATACATAGTAAGGCGCTTGGGCGCAACGGTGGTCGTAATGGCCGTCGTTGCGTTTGTTGTTTTCTCTCTGTTGTATCTCACCCCTGGCGATCCCGCTGCTGTCATTGCGGGAGACGTTGCCACCACTGAAGACATCGCACGAATACGCCAATCCCTGGGACTTGATCAGCCATTTTTAGTGCGCTTTGGAAATTGGGTGTGGGCTTTGCTTCACGGGGACATGGGTACATCGATCTTCAATAGCTTGCCTGTTTCCAAGCTTATTGGTCAAAGGGTGGAGCCGACTTTATCTCTGACAATTTGCACTTTAATTGTGGCTATTTTGACTTCTGTACCTCTAGGCGCCATTGCAGCAGCCCGCGCTGAAAGCAAGTTAGATCATGCCATTATGGGATTTTCTGTACTGGGGTTTTCTATTCCAGTCTTTGTTTTGGCTTACTTATTAATACTCCTTTTTTCTTTGCAATTGCATTGGCTACCAGTTCAGGGCTATCGACCGATTAGCGAGGGTATCTGGCCTTGGTTTAAGCACTTGATTTTGCCTAGCTTAGCTTTAGGTACGGTCTATGCAGCCTTAATTGCACGTATCACTCGCGCCAGTGTTTTGGATGTCTTGTCACAAGACTACATCCGTACAGCTCAAGCCAAAGGCTTAAAAGAAAGCGACATTATGATTCACCATGCGCTTAAAAATGCCGCTGTTCCAATTATTACGATTATTGGTATTGGCATCGGCCTCCTGATCTCGGGTGCCGTGGTTACAGAAACTGTTTTTGCAATTCCAGGAATAGGGCGATTGACTGTCGATGCTATTTTGCGTCGAGACTATCCGATTATTCAAGGGGTGATATTAATTTTTTCAGCAACTTACGTGATGATTAATTTGATGATTGATTTGTCATACGTCTTTTTTGATCCACGGATTCGCTACTAGACTCTATGATTAATAACAGCACTATGATCAGAGTCGATTGGCCGGCACAAGTCTCAAAAATACGCCTATTTTTGACGGTACAGTTACCCGCTTTATACAAGCGTTATCCATTTGCAGTGATTGGCGCAGCAACATTACTGCTAATGATTTTCATCGCTATCTTTGCACCGTTCCTAGCTACAGTAGATCCACAGGCAGTTGCCCCATTAAATCGTTTAAAGCCACCAAGCTGGGAGTATTGGTTTGGTACTGATGCGCTAGGGCGTGATGTTTATAGTCGCGTTATGTATGGCACTCGTGTTTCTCTGACTGTCGGAATTTCAGTAGCGGTATTGAGTACCGTCATTGGCCTAGCTATTGGCTTGATTACCGGTTTCGTACGCTGGGTAGATGCTATCGTCATGCGCATTATGGATGGACTGATGTCGATTCCCTCGATCTTGTTGGCGATTGCCCTAATGGCCTTAACTAAGGCAAGTATTGAAAACGTGATCATCGCCATTACCATTGCAGAAGTGCCGCGAGTAGTTCGATTGGTACGTAGTTTAGTTTTAGGATTGCGCGAGCAGCCTTATGTAGAAGCTGCGGCAGCATCGGGTACACCATTGTTGAAGACATTGCTACGTCATATTCTTCCCAATATTGCTGCGCCGCTATTGGTGCAGGCTACCTATATCTGTGCTTCAGCAATGATTACGGAAGCCATTTTGTCCTTTATTGGAGCAGGTACCCCACCTAATATTCCAAGCTGGGGCAACATCATGGCTGAATCAAGAAGCCTATTTCAAATTGCTGGTTACCTGATTTTATTCCCCTCGATTTTTCTATCAGCAACAGTGCTTGCAGTGAATTACTTAGGCGATGGCTTGCGAGATGCCTTAGATCCTCGTCTATCTCGGAGAATGTAATTCATGAGTCAGGCAACTGGAAAATCGATATTAGAGGTTAAGGATTTACGAACCTATTTTTATACACGCGATGGTGTAGTTCGTTCAGTAGATGGCGTTTCCTTTTCAATATCAGAAGGCGAAACTTTGGCTATTGTCGGAGAGTCAGGCTGCGGCAAGAGCGTTACTTCTTTGTCATTACTTAGGCTCATACCTTCCCCTCCAGGGAAAATTGTTTCTGGATCCGTTCTGTATCACGGCAAAGACTTATTAAAGCTCTCTGAAGATGAAATGCGCGATATACGCGGGGACAAGATCTCGATGATCTTCCAAGAGCCTATGACTTCCTTAAACCCAGTGCTGACTGTGGGTAGGCAGATTAGTGAAGTTTTAGAGTTACATCGCCATTGCACTAAAGAGCAAGCGCATGAGCGAATTTTAGAGTTACTAAAGCTGGTGAATATTTCAGAGCCAGAAAGAAGAATCAATGAATACCCGCATCAGCTTTCAGGCGGAATGCGACAACGAATCATGATCGCAATGGCGTTGGCCTGTGACCCTGAGATCTTAATTGCCGATGAGCCAACAACAGCATTGGATGTGACTATTCAGGCGCAGATACTAAATCTGATTCGTGAGCTCAGAGATCGTACGCGTGCTGCCATTATTTTAATTACACACGATCTTGGCGTAGTTGCAGAAATGGCGCAACGGGTAGTGGTGATGTATGCCGGGCGTAAAGTAGAGGAGGCTAGCGTGTTTGATTTATTTGCTAAGCCCATGCATCCTTATACTTTAGGCCTCTTAAATTCAATGCCACGCCTTGATGATTCAAGTTCTAAGCGTTTGGTAGAAATTCCGGGGATGGTTCCGTCAATGAGAACTGAGATTGTTGGCTGCGCATTTGCGCCTCGTTGCTCAGAAGCAAGCGAGCGTTGCTTGATCGAATCTCCGGTTCTCCAGGATTTTGGTAATGGGCACACAGTAGCGTGTTGGAATCCAGTAGCAGTATTAAGGGATAAGGCATGAGCAACAAACCAAAACAGCTTTTAGAGCTCAAAAATCTCTGTAAGCATTATGCAATTCGCAAGGGTTTACTGAGTCGTGTCGCAGGTTATGTATATGCTGTTGATGGTGTTAGCTTTTCCATCTACGAAGGCGAAACCTTGGGCTTGGTTGGGGAGAGCGGCTGCGGTAAGTCTACCGTTGGAAGAACTATTCTGAGATTGATTGATCCCACTGCCGGTGAAATTCTTTGGCGTGGCGAAAGAATTGACGAGTTGTCTCGTACTGAAATGAGGCCATTTCGCAAAGAGATTCAAGCGGTCTTTCAGGATCCATACTCTTCACTCAATCCACGTATGCGTGCTGCAGATATTGTCTCTGAGCCCCTTCGTAACTTTGAAAACCTTTCTCAGGCTGAAGGTCGCGAGAGAGTTAGTGAGCTATTTGCATTAGTCGGTTTACGCCCCGATCAGATGTTGCGCTATCCCCATGAGTTTTCTGGGGGACAGCGTCAACGCTTGGGTATTGCGAGGGCTTTATCGGTAAAGCCAAAGCTGATTATGTGTGATGAACCTGTCTCTGCTTTAGATGTTTCTGTTCAGGCACAAGTCATTAATTTATTGGGCGATTTACAGAAAGAATTTGGCGTATCGTATTTATTTATCGCACATGATTTGGCGGTGGTAAAGCATATTAGTCACCGGATTGCAGTCATGTATTTGGGACGCGTAGTCGAGCTCGCAACGACAAACGAGTTATTTGAGCGACCTTCTCACCCTTACACTGAAGCATTGCTATCAGCCGTGCCGATTCCTGATCCAACAAGGCAGCGTAAACAAATAGTCCTGGGTGGTGATGTACCAAGCCCAATCAATCGCCCAAGTGGTTGCCACTTTCACACTCGGTGTATTTATGCCCAAGCGCGCTGCAAAGTCGAGGAGCCGAAACTAGAGGAAATTTCTCCAGGACATTTTGTTGCTTGCCACTTTAAATTAAATACATAAAGTCCAGATAGCAGTGGCAAACAATAAGAATGCTAGGAAGTAATTAAAGATCGCTAGGCGATTACCAGAGCCTAGCCAAGTACGAAATAGAGCGCCTGCTAGCGCGTAGGTCATATTGCTGGTAAATGCCATAAACATCACTATCGCACAAGCTAGTGCAAGTCGTTCATTTGGGTTGGTACTAGGCTGACCTTCAGCATCAATAATCCAGGTGCCCGTGATAGTAATTGCTAAAAGCCACACTTTGATATTGAAGAACTGTAGTAGAACGCCCTTAGGAAAATTGATATTGAGTTTTGCAGAATTCACTTCGTGCAATTTCTTAGTTCTACATAGCTTATAAGAAAGCCAAATCAAGTAGGCGCACCCAAGAAACTTAATACTTAATCTTAGACTCGGTATTTCAGTAATCATGGCTCCAATACCTAGGCCGCAACTCAGCATGATTAAGAGCCATCCTAGCGGTACAGCTAAGGTAAAGGGGATAGTTTTCCGAATACCTTCATTGCTAGCAATAGCGGTGGTGAGCATAGTATTTGGACCTGGGGAGAAGGACATGGCCGCGCTAAAGATCAATAGTGCGAGCAACTCATTCAGGTTAAAGACGGACAGCATATCAATATCCCGCTTATTGGGGATTTATTCCGGAGTCTAAGGGGTAGATCGGGCGTCGAATATTCTTAATGTCGAACCAATCGTAGTTTGAGCTTGTAGGTCCGCCTTGGTCAGAGTCGCATTCGACAAAACCCTTGCTTAAGGGAAAGAAAACCGGTCGACAATACATGCGCGATTTCAGAAGAACGTATGACTTGGACTCTAGGTCGATACCTAAATCCGTCATGACTGCAATATCATAGGGCTCTACGCGATTGCAACTAATTACAATTTGTGCTTTTGCAGTCTCAAATAAAATACTTGGCCCCATCGACAATATAGAGCCCTTAAAGATCGGCCCGGTGACCTTAACCTGACCATCGCTAATGGCTCTCACAATTCCAGAAAGTTGCAGTGGAGGTTTGCTGACACCACGATATTTCCATCCTGACTTATTGCCCAATTCAATCGTCGCTTTTGCTCCAACTCCCAATTGAACCAACTTTTGTACAGTTGCAGGGTCTGCAAATGGTCCGCAAGCAATATTGCTTAAGCCAAATTGGAGAGCTGCTTCTAAAATATCTGTGGTATCACAAGGCCCACCCGACATGACATTATCACTGTGATCTAATAAAAGTACAGGGCCTTTTTGTGGTGAATCTGCAAGTTCGCTAGCTCTTTTCAGGGCCGTGTTGATCGGGGAGCTTTCATAAATAAATCCATCAGCCTGCGACAGAATCATGCTTTCTAATTGAGCTGCATAATGCTCAGCCAAATCAGTAGAAGGTGAGCTCAACTCGTCAACAATGACAATGACGGACATCCCAGCATCCTTAAAGTCTGCAAGACTAAACCCTGCCAAAATAGAAGCTGCCAAGACACCAGATTTTTTTTCTAACTCAGCAGCCGCCTCTACCGCAAGCTTCATAGCACCTTCATTAGTATTGCTGCGTAGAGTGTGAGAGAGTAGAGGAATTTGGCGATAAGCCATAGTAGGGCGTATTTTTCCCTTCAGCATATCGCGGATCAGAGTGCCTGCATGTATACCGGTGTCATACATGTCTATGTGAGGGTATGTTTTAAAGCTCACCATGACATTACTGTCTTGAATCATCAATGGCGTCACATTTGCATGCAGATCTAAGGCTACAGCAATTGGAGTATTGGGTGCTATCGATCTAATTCTTTTGAGTAGAGCGCCTTCTCCATCAACTGCATCCTCTGAAACCATGGCGCCATGCAGATCTAACAGAATGGCATCGCATCCTTGTTCAACAGCCTCGACAATACTATTGCAAATACGTTCATATGCTTTTGCACAGACTGAACCACTGGGGTTAGAAAATGCACAAACAGGCGTGACGATGTCTACATGCTCTTGTTTGGCAATCTGGATAAAGGCGCCCATTGCTGTCTGAGCATTCTCTTGGTCTCTGTAAGCATCCTGACCCCATAGTGGATTAAAGGCTTCTAGGGGCGTGGGAATTGGAGAGAAGGTATTCGTCTCATGTTGAAAGCGTGCAATGACCCACTTGCCTAAACCTTTTTTCTCGATCATTTTTTCGTAAGCATGGTGAATTATTGATGGTGTCCGGCAAATGCCAAAATGGAATGGAGGAGTACATTAGCTCCAGCCTCTAGGTGCTCGGATTTTGCATCTTCAATTTCATTATGGCTAACACCATCTTTACAGGGAATGAAGATCATTCCGCTTGGAGCAAGGCGCTTCATGTAAATGGCATCATGGCCAGCACCAGATACAACGTCCATATGAGAATATCCAAGGTCTTGAGCAGCTGCACGAATAGTTTCAATACATTTTGGATCAAAGTTACATGGTGGAAAGTACGACACTTCTTTTAAATCAATCGTAATAGACTTTTCTGCTGCAACTTGCGCAATATATTCTTTAAGTTTTGATGTCATCAAGTCTAAGGTTGCAGAATCTGGGTGACGAATGTCGATCGAAAACTGGACTTGGCCTGGGATGACATTGCGGCTGTTCGGGAACACTTGAACCATTCCCACTGTTCCCCTTCCATGGGGCCCATGCTGATTTGCAATCTCCACAACATATTGCATTATTCCCAAGGCATTTTGCAGTGCATCTTTTCGGATATCCATAGGTGTTGGTCCAGCATGCGCTTCAAAGCCATGAACTGTGCAATCAAACCAGCGTAGTCCCATCACTGCGGGAACAACTCCAATCACAGTGTTCTTTTTTTCAAGCACAGGCCCTTGTTCAATATGCGCTTCAAAGTAAGCGCCACAAGGATGGTCACCTGGCTTCCCCTTACCTAAGAAGCCAATACGTAACAATTCTTCTTTGACGTTTTTGCCTTCGGTATCTTTTGCTGCGTAGGCATGGTCCAAGGTAACGGCACCAGAAAAAACACCTGAGCCCATCATGACGGGCGTAAATCGAGAGCCTTCCTCATTAGTCCAAAATACTACTTCAATGGGGGCTTCGGTCTTAATTTGATAGTCATTCAGCGTTTCAATCACCTCTAAGCCTGCTAGCACACCGTAATTGCCATCGTATTTACCACCAGTTGGCTGAGTGTCAATATGGCTGCCAGTCATGATGGGTGCTAGCTTGGGATTACTGCCTGGGCGGCGCATAAAAGTATTGCCAATTTGATCAGTGGTGACTGTTAGGCCTAGAGCGAGTGCTTTATCAATGACCCATTGCCGACCTTGTTTATCCAGATCGGTGAGTGCAAGACGACACACGCCTCCCTTTGGAGTCGCGCCAATCTGAGCCAGGCTTAGTAGGGATTCACAGAGCCTATCTCCGCGAACACGAATATCCCGCATCACATTGATATTACCCACAATTAAAAGGCTTTCTGAAGAACCTTGCCAAAAGTCTCCAAGAAGGATTCGACTTCAGATGGAGTGGCAACAAATGGAGGACCCATTGCAATAGTGTCACCAGTAATACGAACTAGGATACCGTTCTCAATGCAGCTCTCCAAAACTTGCATGCCGCGTAAGCCTGGCTTACCAGCAATCGGCTCTAGATCAATGCCAGCAGATACACCACAGTTGCGGATATCCATCACGCCATTCATTCCCTTGTATGAATGAACACCTTCCTCGAGAACCTTTTCTAAAACCTTTGTTTTTTCCATGATTCCATCGTTCTCAAAAATATCAAGAGAGGCGTGTGCTGCGGCTGTAGCAATTGGATGTCCCGAATAGGTGAAGCCATGGAAGAATTCAATTGCCTGCTCTTGGCCGCCAACATTGATAATCGTGTCATAAATATCTTGCCGCACAATCACGCCACCCATTGGAATGACGCCATTTGTTATGGCCTTGGCAAAGGTAATCATGTCAGGTTTAACGCCGAAACGATCGGCTCCAAAATTTGCTGCTAAGCGTCCAAAGCCAGTAATGACTTCATCAAAAATTAGCAGGATCCCATGCTTGTCGCAAATCTCTCGAATTTTTTGTAAGTAGCCAACAGGAGGTACGATGACGCCAGTTGAGCCTTGGACCGGCTCCAGAATAACTGCCGCAATATTGCTAGCGTCGTGCAATAAAACAATCCGCTCTAAGTCATCGGCTAAGTGAGCCCCCCAGGTAGGCATACCTTTTGAAAAAGCCATTTGAGACAGATTCAATGTGTGAGGAAGATGATCTACTCCTGGAATCATCATTGAGCCAAATGCTTTGCGATTCGCTGGTATACCGCCGACCGAAATTCCGCCCACACATCCACCGTGGTAGGCCCGCTCTCTACCGATAAAACGTGTTCGACTCGCTTCGCCTTTTGCGCGGTGATAGGCGAGGGCAATTTTTAGTGATGTATCAACTGCCTCAGAACCTGAATTCACAAAAAATACTTTATTTAAACCAGGAGGAGCGTATTTAACTATTCTTTCTGCTAGGCGAAATGTTTCTGACCCAGCCATCTGAAAGGCTGGAACATAATCCATTTTTTGGTATTGTTTTTGAATCGCTTCAATAATGCGGGGATCACCATGCCCTAAGGGGCAGGTCCATAGCCCTGAAGCTCCATCAAATAACTTTCGACCATGGTCATCGGTGTAATAAACGCCTTTGGCGCCAACCATGATTTTGGGCTTATTTTTAAAATAACGGTTAGGTGTATAGGGAAGCCAATAAGCATCCATATTTGCCACATAAGTATCGGGGTCTACTTCTTTAAATGGGGAGCTCTCAATTTTCATTTCGCTTGTGCCTCTTTATCTAATTCGTTGTTCTGCCAATCTATGATAAGCCTTTCAAATAAGGCCGTAGATTGCGTAATTTTCTCGGTGTAGCAAAATTCATTTGTCTGATGGGCCATTTCTGGCTGACCTGGGCCTAATACTACTGTTGGAGGATCGCCAATTTGCCCCTTTAAGGCTGAAGCGTCGGTAAAGTAAGAAATGGATTTGGGAGTAGCTTGCACACCGTTGATTTCTTGGCAATGAGCATAGACGGTTTGTATCCATGGATTGTCTGGCGGGGTATAAATCCCCTCAACATCCATAATCGTTTCAAGCTTAATGTTAGGGCCCAATGTTTTGCATAGGCAACCATAGATATGGCTGTGACTTTGTCCTGGTACAGAGCGAATATCTAGAGTCATCTCAGCGGCATCTGGCACAGAATTAATATTTAGCCCTGCTTTAGCAGTACCTACGTTGAGAGTCCCTTGACCCATTAATGAATGGGGTGGGGTATCAAATTGAAATTGTTCAAGTAACAGCGCACCTTTTGCTATTTTGTAGAAGGCGTTATCACCCCTTTCAGGCATTGAGCCATGAGCAGTGATACCCTCTGCTTTAGCACGCAACCAATAGGCGCCTTTATGACCAATGATCGGTTCATTTGCAGTTGGCTCTGCAACGACAAAGCAACCTACATTACCAATAAAGTCGATCACCTTTTTCTGTGCGGCAATATAGAAAGCACCTTCACAGCCAGTCTCTTCACCAGCAGTAATGATGAGACTAATACCGCCTTGATTCTTAGCAAGATGGGCAGTTTTCATTGCCGCCACGACAAAAGCGGCAATACCGCTTTTCATATCACTAGAGCCGCGCCCAAATAATTTGCCGTCATGTATCTCGCCGGAGAAAGGCTCGTAATCCCATTGACGATCTCCCAATGGAACTACATCGACATGCCCAGTAAAGCAAATATTGGGTCTGTTGGTCGCCCCCTGTATTCTCGCAACAATACTTCGACGTCTAGGAGCAAAGTCTACGTTCATACATTCAAAGCCTGCTGACTCTAATAGCTCAGTTAAATAATTGCAAAGCTCATCTTCATTACCGGGAGGATTGATCGTATTAAATCGGATCAAGTTTTGCGTTAACTGGATTGGATCTGGGATATTCATGAGGTTCTTCTGCTTTGTTTCTAATCGTTGCTGTATGGTAAGTTACTTATTAAATAGATGATAGATCACCGGTATGGCAATGGCGCTAATGACACCATTCATACCCATAGCTAGGCTTGCATAGGTTCCCGCCTCGGGATGAATGCTAAATGCTCTTGATGTGCCAATACCATGAGCGGCAATGCCAATCGCAAAACCTCTTTGCCACCATGCTTTCATGCCAAGTACATTAAGAACAAAGGGTGCCAAGATTGCCCCCAGAATTCCGGTGCTCACTGCAAAGATGGCAGTAAGAGTTGGCGATACTCCAATCCGCTCTGCAATGCCCATTGCGATTGGTGCTGTTACAGATTTGGGGTACATCGCTCCAGTGATACTGGAGTCGGCGCCTAGCAGACTGGCAATACCAACGGCACTTGCTATAGAAACTAAGCCTGCGCTAGTCAATGAAAAAATCAGCGGAATCGACCGACCTTTTAAGCTAGAAAGACCACGATAGATCGGAATGGCTAAAGAAACAGTTGCTGAACCCAGTAAGAAGTGAATAAACTGTGCACCCTCGAAGTAGGTGGAGTAAGGCATCTCAAGCCATTGAATAGTGCTAGCTACTAAGATGATGGCAATAGCTACTGGATTGGCCAAAGGATTTTGCTTGGCATATTTATAGATTGTTAGTCCAACTTGATAGGCTGCCAAAGTAATAAAGAGTGCAAAGAGGGGGCTGCCGGATAAGTAGACCCAAATCTCCACAATAGAATGACGTTCACTCATGAGCATCTTCTCTGCTCAAAAAGCGCACAATGAAAGCACTAGAGCCAATAGTCAAAATCACGCTACCGACGAGAGCGCTAATGATTGCCAGCGCGTTGGCCTGCAGTTGCGGCAAAAAGAGCACCACCCCAACTGCGGCAGGCACAAAGAGTAAGCCTAAGTATTGGCTAAAGCCATCAGCAACCAACGCCAACTCAGCATTGATTCCTTTGCGCAAGACTAGCCATAAAACCAGCAGAACCAAGCCAATCACTGGACCGGGTAGGCTGGCTAATAGGAACTTAGAGACAAGTTCACCAATACTTTGGAAAAGCAGTATTTGAACAAGGCCTGAAATCATGACTTGATCTTACAGGCCTAGGTCTATGTTGCACAGCAATAAATCTATTCTTGTTTAATATAGACACCAGAAATACAGGGGTTTTATAAAAAAACCTTATATACAAGAAAAATGATAGGAGAGCACTAATGGCTGAGTTAAATGTCAATGGCAAAAAATACAAGGTGGACGTAGATCCAGATACCCCATTGCTGTGGGTAATACGGGAGCAAGTGGGCTTAACTGGCACCAAATATGGTTGTGGTATTGGAGTATGCGGTGCTTGTACTGTTCTATTTAACGGCCAAGCAATTCGGAGTTGCTCTCTCCCAGTTTCAGCTGCTGAAGGCAAGAAAATTGAGACCATAGAAAGCCTTGAGAAGAATGGTCAACTTTCTAAAGTGCAAAAAGCTTGGGTTGATAATCAAGTGCCTCAGTGCGGTTACTGTCAGTCTGGAATGGTAATGGCAACCACTGCACTTCTTCGTAACAATCCAAAGCCAACTGACGCTCAAATTGATGCGGCGGTTACTAATATCTGTCGTTGCGGCACTTTCCAAGAAGTTCGTGCAGCGATTCATGCGGTAAGTAAGGCATAAGGGAATAGAGATGACTACAAATACAAATACTTCCCGTCGCCACTTTATTGTTGGCTCGAGCGCAATCGCCACTGGTCTAGCTATTGGCTTTGATTTCTCAATCATGTCGCAAGCCAATGCAGCGATCGGTACCGGAACTACGGCAATGGCTCCATTGGCCACACCTGAAATCGGTGTATGGGTTGTTGTAAAACCAAATGATGAAGTCGTTGTCCGTATTGTTCGCTCAGAAATGGGCCAAGGTACGATTACTGGTTTAGCGCAAATGGTTGCTGAAGAGCTTGAGTGCGATTGGCAGAAAGTCACTTATGACTATCCGTCCCCTGCAGAGAATCTGAAGCGCAATAAAGTCTGGGGTAGTTACTCTACTGGTGGTAGTCGCGGCATTCGTACTTCTGAGCAATATGTCCGTAAGGGGGGAGCGGCTGCGCGCATGATGTTAGTTCAAGCTGCAGCCAACCAATGGAATGTGCCTGCCTCTGAGTGTGTTGCAAAAAATAGTGTCATTACTCACGCACCTTCAGGACGCAAAACCAGTTTTGGCAAAGTATCTGTAGCAGCCTCGCAATTAGAGGTGCCTAAAGATGTTCCATTGAAGGATCCAAAAGAGTGGAAATTAATTGGTAAATCGGTTAATCGAATTGATGGTGTTTCTGATAAGGTCACCGGTAAACAAATTTACGCAATTGATTTAAAGTTCCCAGGCATGCTAGTTGCAACCATCAATGAGTCTCCTGTATTTGGTGGCAAGGTAAAGAGTTATGACGCCACTAAAGCCCTAAGCATGAAGGGCGTCAAGAAAGTAGTTCAGGTAGGCGATACGGCAGTAGCTGTCGTTGCTGATACTTTTTGGCAGGCCAAAAAGGGAATGGAGCAAGTCAATATCAACTGGGATAATGGTGCAAACATTAATGTTTCTAGTGCCTCTATCAAAAAGATGTTGGAAGATGGTCTCGATCATCCTGATTCATTTGTGCACAATACCTACGGCGATATTAAGACTGCTATTTCTGGAGCCTCTAAAACACTTCAATCTACTTTTTTCTATCCATTTTTAAATCACGCAACTCTAGAGCCACAAACTGCAACTGCCAGATGGACTCCAGAATCATGTGATGCGTGGGTGCCAACGCAAGATGGAGAAGCCTCTCTTGCAGCTGTGATTGCCGCTTCAGGTTTGCCCTCTGAAAAATGTAATGTTTATAAAGTTAATCTTGGTGGAGGATTTGGCCGTCGTGGCGCATTTCAGGATTACACAACCCAGGCAGTCAATATCGCTAAGCAGATGCCAGGCACTCATATCAAATTGATCTGGACACGTGAAGAGGATATGACGCAAGGTCGTTACCATCCAGTCATGATGTGTAGACTGACGGCAGCGATTAATGACAAGAAGAAAGTTACCGGTATTAATATGCGTTTATCTGGTCAATCCATCTTGGCGGCCGTTCGTCCTGCAGTAGTTGCGGCAAATAAAGGTAAGGATCCTGTGACATACCAAGGCCTAGAGGACAGTGGCGAACATGGTTTCACATACAACTTCGATCACATCACCGTTGATCACGCAATGCGCAATACCCACGTTCCGCCAGGATTTTGGCGTGGTGTGAATGTGAACCAAAATGCTATTTTCATTGAGACCTTTATGGATGAGATGGCTGAAGCGATTGGGGTCGATGCAGTTGAGTTCCGTCGCCAGCATATGGGTAAGCACCCACGGGCAATTGCAGTCCTCAACGCGGTAGCAGATGGTATTGGATGGACTAAGCCAGCCGCACCTGGCGTATTCCGCGGTGTGGCACAAATGCGCTCCTTCGGTAGCTATGTGGCAGCAGCATGCGAACTTTCAGTGACTAATGGCAATGAGGTGAAGATTCATCGTTTTGTTGCTGCAACCGATCCAGGCTATGTCGTTAACCCGGCCCAAGTAGCGCGTCAGGTTTCTGGTTCGTTTATGTATGGCTTATCAGCATTATTTGAAGAAGAGATCACCATCGAAAAGGGCGCTGTAGTGCAGAAGAACTTCGACACCTTTGGCTCGCTTCGTCTGTATCAAATGCCTCCAGTCGAAACCATCATCATTCAGGGCGGCGGCAAAGATTGGGGTGGTGTAGGTGAGCCAACGATTGCGGTTGCAGCGCCAGCAGTGCTTAATGCTATTTATCGTGCCACTGGAAAGCGTTTGCGTACAGTGCCTTTGAAAAACAGCGGTATTAAGCTGGTCTAAGCGTTACATTGAACTTGCACAGATGAGAAAGAGGTATGTACTAGCAACTTATTTGCTAGTCTTCCTCAATCTTGGATCAGCAAGCGCCCAAAAGATAGTGGGGGATTCGATATACGAATCCCTTTCTTCTACCCCCGGCGATACCACTCGAGGCAGAGCGATCGTTGCAAGTCGTCAGACAGGATTGTGTCTCTTATGCCATAGCGGCCCATTTCCAGAGGAGCGTTTTCAGGGCAATCTAGCACCAGACTTAGGAGTAAGTGTTGCTCGTCTTACTGCTCCTCAGCTAAGAGCCCGTATTGTAGATGCTAGCCACTTTAATCCAAATACCATCATGCCGGCTTATTACAAAACTGGACATCTCAATCGTGTAGCCCCAAAATTTGCAGGACAGACTATGTTAAATGGGCAAGAGATCGAAGATGTTGTTGCTTTCTTAGTGAGCTTAAATCAGTAAAATCCACAATGAATATGAAATCTGATCTCTTGCACAAAATGACTCGTCGAAATTGGCTAAGGTATGTCCAAAAATTAGGTTTCATCACATTGGGCTTATGGATTACTCCATCGCTTGTCTTGGCTAAGAAAGAAGACGCTGATGAGGCTATTCAGAAGATTACTGGCGGAGCAAAGATTCAAGAAGGAAAGGTCACTTTGACTATTCCGCCCTTAGTTGAAAATGGTAACTTAGTTGTCCTAAAAGTTACTGTAGATAGTCCTATGACTGCCAATGATTATGTAAAGAGGATTCATGTAATCGCTGAAGGTAATCCACTACCGAATATCTTTACAGCTTACTTGACTCCACGTTCTGGTACTGCAAACATCACTACGCGAGTGCGTTTAGCGGATAGTCAGCAAGTGTGGGCGATCGCTCAAATGAATAATGGTAGTTTTTGGCAGGGCTCTGCAGAAACCTTAGTAACCTTATCCGCGTGTACGGAGATGGTATGAGTAAAACATCCCGCACATCCATTACTATGCCATCTTCTGCAAAGAAGGATGCCATTGTTGAGATCCGTGCTATCGCACAACACGATATGGAATCTGGCTTTCGCTATACCGAATCTGGAAAATTAATTCCAAGAGATATTATTCGCACCTTTACTTGTTCCTATAACAATGTAGAAGTATTTAAAGCTGACTTTTATCCTGGAATAGGTGCTAATCCATTAATCATCTTTACTACCATTGCTACTGAATCGGGAATGCTTGAATTTAAATGGCTTGGCGATGATGGCTATGAGGCTGTAAATCAAGCGCGCATCACAGTTTCATAAGTATTTTGTGAGCAAAAAAAGATATCTTCAACTTGCAGTGATGAGTTGTACTGTATTGCTAGCAATACCAAACTCCATGGCCGCTCCTGCAGAAGTGCCCGGAAAAAAGCAGTCCAGTTACGAACTCATGTCTGCTGAAAATAAAGCGATGCAGGATGACCCAACTCTAAACCCAGCGATGTTTTGGGTGTCTGAGGGGGAAAGTTTGTGGCAAGCCAAGTCTGGCACGAAAAATATTGCCTGCTCTCAATGTCATAGTGATATCAAAAAATCCATGCGTGGTGTGGCAACGCAATATCCCAGGATGATTAAAGGTAAGCTACAAACTCTTGAGGGACAAATTAATCGATGCAGAATAAGAGCACAAGGTGCTCCAGCATTAGCTTATGAAAGTAAAGAGCTTCTTTCTTTGACGGCACTCATTGCATTGCAATCAAAAGGTATGCCAATTGCTGTGAATGAGACACCACAAAATAAGGAAGAACTCAAAAAAGGCGACCAGTGGTTTAACAAGAGAATGGGGCAGCTTAATTTATCCTGTGCACAATGCCATGAAGATAGGGCTGGATTAAAGCTAGGCGGTAGCCTAATACCGCAAGGTCATCCAAATGCCTATCCTATTTACCGGCTTGAGTGGCAAACCTTAGGGTCATTACAACGCCGCTTACGCAATTGTATGAGTGGAGTACGGGCGCAGCAGTTTGAGTATGGTTCACCCGAGATGGCTCAATTAGAGCTCTTCTTGATGTGGCGCGCTAGAGGAATGCCTTTAGAGGCACCAGGGATTAGACCTTAAGGCTATTTACTCGTTTCAAGCGCTTGGTCGGCCGGACCTAAGAGTGGGGAGCTATTATCAGTGATGCTTGGAACAGTAACTTCCATGCAAATCACTTGTGAGCCTATCAGATTAAGCAGACTACATTCTTTTTTGGTCGCAGCTGATGCAGCATGCTCAAGTGGTGACTTACCAGTAGTTACTGTAGATGCAACGCTAGCAGCAGTCACTGGATTAGCCACTGCTGCTGTGGCTATGCTGGTTCCGGCCGTACTAGATGCGGCTGTACCTGAGGCCCCAATTGCAGCGAGCGGTGCTACGCAAGCACTAAGAAAAATATTAACAAAAATAGCGCTGACCAAAAGGCCAGCTCTAGTGGCTAGGCTAATGAATTTACTTGCTACGGCAAGCAACGTTAAAAACTCCAGCAGCCCATGAACCATTTGCGATGACTTCAAAAGGGCTATCAGGCGTTTTTTTATCAACGACTAACTTACCCTTTCCGCGATTACCTGAAAACACCTTAAATTCAATTGGGCGATATTGACCAGTAGTGCAATCGTACTCATTAAGACCAATAATGGAATTGACCCTCTCTTTGGTTTGGGGATCCTCGCCTGGTTTCTTAAAGTCTAGCAAAGACATGATTTGGGCTTTATCACCTTGAGTTTGGAGAGTTGCAGTATCTACGGAAATAGTAGATTGTTCATTTTGGCCAATCTCTTGCCAAGCAGCTAAAGCATTACCTGTAGCCAATAATCCAGAAATAGAGAGAATAAGAGCTAATTTTTTCATGGGCTTGAATCCTGTGTGTTGATACTAGATATCACTATTTTATGATCGATGAACTATTCTAAACGGGTGGGGCTAATAGGTCACAATTTTACTTACTGCCTAGCTCAAGCTGACGTTTAGTGCTTTCTGGCTTCATCTGTAATGGCAGGTACTCGTTCTTTGCCCAAAGTGGGTTCATATTTCGGTAGAGCTTACTTTGCACCCAGCCTGATTGCCCAGTTTGATAAATAAAAAGTGATTTTTCAAGATCAGATAGGTCGTACACTGAGCGCATACTTGGGCCCTGTACAGTTTGATATGGGTTAATCGATTTTAAAAATTCAGGTCTTCCCACGTTAATAGTAAAGCTATCCCCCGGAAAGGGTGTCTCTAAATTAAATAGCTTGCCAAGCACTGGCACTTTGCTTAATGGGCGATGCTCCGATACAGCAATATGTGCTTTCCCCCATGCCCAATTTTTTGGGTCACTACCATATTGATTGCTTAAGTATTCCAAAGCTTTATCAAAAGCATTATTAGAAGACTCTAGGCAGGTTTCAGGCTGTTTTGTTTTGGGGTCATCACACCAAGGGCTATCGGGGTTTTGTATAGCAATAAATAATGGTTGCCTATAGCTACGTGATCCGTAGCTCTCGGTAAAAAGATAGCCGAGACGGGAGTATAGATTGCGAGTGAGTTGGTCTGCCCAGGCATTAAAAATCAGGGCCCCAGCGCTATCGACTCTCATATCCCCATCAAAGTTTTGAATAATCTCCTGTGCTGGTAAGGCAAGCTTGTGAGTAGGCTTGCTCGATTTAAAAAGTCCTAATAGCGGAGTAGAGCCTAAAGACAGCGTATCAGCCTGCATCGTTTTCATATCATTTACATCATGAATATTCCTAGACTTAATGAGTTCAACAATGCGGTCGTATCGCATTGGCAAATCCCAATCACCAGTTAAGGGATTAGGATCATTTGCAGCAATTATTCTTTGATTGGCAGTAGCAATCCAACCCTGATCGGGGTTATTGCTGGCAGGCAATTGATCAAAAGGGATATAACCATTCCAATCAAACTGTTTGTCCCACCCCAGTGCAGGGGCAACACCATATAAGCCCTGATGCAAAATTCGCTTAGGCGCAACACCTGCTGCCTGATAAGAAATATTGCCTTCAGTATCTGCCATCACTACGTTTTGCATTGGAGCATAGTTTTTATGTAGTGCTTGCTTAAATGAGCTTAAGTCTTTAGCTTGGTTCATTTCAAGAAGACCTACAACAGATTGATTTTCACTATCTAATGCTGTCCAGCGAAGCGCTAAAGCAAATCTTTTTGTATCAATACTTCGTTTAGCTCGTGCGTAAGAATCAGAAATTACAGGTCCATGCCTAGTTTCTTTGACTAAAAAAGTAAGGGGCGCTGAGCCTTTTATATCAATGATCTCTTGATGCACTTTAAAGGGTAGAGGCCCATCTGGACCACGATACATGCCTGGGTTATTAATATCAATCTGTTCAATATAGAGATCTTGCACATCAGGATTGGTATTGGTAAAACTCCAGGCAAATTTATCCGTTCTACCCAAAACTACTGCTGGTATACCGGGCAAGGTTGCGCCAATAATATTCATACCTGGTGCATCAAGATGAGCAAAGTACCAAATCGCTGGGGCTGATAGCCCTAAATGAGGATCATTTGCTAGTAAGGGCTTCCCACTGGAAGTCAGCTTGCCGCTCAGGGCCCAGTTATTTGATCCAATACCATCTTTTCCTCCTGGAAATTCAAAGGAGCCAAGCTCGGTAGATGGAAGATTTTTGGGGCTATCTTCAATCGGGCCTGCTGCAGGATTGAAGAGATTGAGATCTTTATACATCTTGGCAAAATCAAGGTTGCTTACAGGCGAACCTGGTTCGTATGGAGGCAAAATTTCCCAAATTTGTTTGGTAGTAAGAAATTGAGAAAGCTCAAGTCTTTGGAATTCCTTGTCCCAGTTACCGCCAAGATCAAGCGCCATCATCAGCATCCAAGCAACACTATCAGTTGGTGACCAATGACCTGGTCTCGACCCTGTTAAAAAGTATTCAAGTGGAAGGGCCCAACCCAAATTCGCATTGCCAGCATTAACGCCATCGGCGTAGGATTGCAAGAGGCGTTTAGCATTGACCGGGTAGCGATCAAATTGCTGTTCGGCAGCACGCTTAATGCCAATTGTCCGAATGAAGCGATCAATCTTCACAGTATCATTGCCTAAAATTTCAGAAAGGCGACCACTAGCAAGGCGACGATTCATTTCTAGTTGCCATGAGCGCTCTGATGCATGCAAATAGCCCAAAGCAAATAATGCATCAGCTTGGCTTTTCGCTTTGATATGCGGTATATCAAACTCGTCAAAAGAAATAAGCACTGAGTCACCAATTCCCTTGATGCTGCGTTTACCCGAAGGAGAGCTCTGTGCTGAATACAAATAGGAAACTGACACGACCAAGCAGACCACTAGGGCTATAACAAAAGCCCAAAAGATTGGGCGCAAGAGCTTGCCCAGTCTGGTCATATTGCTATTAAATCTCATTGCAATATTTTAGTCGTTTTGGGCTCCTAAAGCTCTAAGTCTAAGCAGCGCCTGCTTCCTGAGACTTTCTGGGCTTGCATGCTAAAATTTCGCTTGTCTTGATTTATTTAGCGCGGCAGTTACTGCTAGTGCGAGCCCGAGTGGTGAAATCGGTAGACACAGCAGATTTAAAATCTGCCGACTCAAAAAAGTCGTGCCGGTTCGATTCCGGCCTCGGGCACCATTAATTGAATTCTTTTGCTATACAAAGTTTGAGAAGAATCCTTCCATCTCTCCTGTTATTGCTTTACTGCTCAATCAGTCCAGTGATGGGACAAACTATTTTTTTCGACTGCAAGAGGGCTGAAAAAGATTATGTAGAAGAATATGGAATGAAAATAGCTCTCGCATCTAAGACCCAAAAAGCAAAAGTATTTTTAGATGATCGTGATCTAGATCGGTCTGATGTTTATGGAACGCAAGTTGTCAAAAGCGTCACGCTTGCCAGGCCAAATATTTTCATCGTGATAGAAGCCAGTTTTGAGCCTGAGAATCTGATGGGTGTTTCTTATCCTGCGGGTACTGTAGCCACCCACATTACCCTTGATCCTGTCACTGGTAAATTAAAGAAGGTAGAAAAAATTCAGGGTGGAATCTTAGGCGCCTCATTAGGCAATGGAACTTACGTCAGCGAAGAAACCTGTTTGCCTGCCAAAATTCCTTTCAAGCCGTGAGCTTTTAATCAGGCTCGGTAACAAATCCTAGTTTAGTTAGACCAGCACGACGAGATGCTGCGAGGACTTGCGCGACATACTCATATTTCACGGATTTATCAGCACGTAAATTGATTTCTGGTTGCGGATCTTTCTGGGCAGCCTTTTCAGCATAGCCATCAAAGGTCTTTAGATCAATAGGCGTGCTATTCCAAAAAATCTGGCCCTTACCATCAATAGATAGCTGAACAGATTCAGGTTTGACTTCATTGCGTACGCTATTGGCTTTTGGTAACTCAATTTTTACTGCTTGTTGGATTACCGGTAGGGTAATAATGAAAATAATGAGTAGCACCAACATGACGTCCACCATCGGCGTCATATTGATTTCAGCCATGATGCCGTCATCCCTTTGATCATCTTGCATATGAAAAGACATGCTTATTCTCCAGAGTTGATGCGTGCACCTGTCACAAAATAAGACAGCAGGTCATTGCCAAAGCGATTGAGATCAGCCATTAACAATTTATTCGAGCGATTGATGGCATTAAAACCAAGTACTGCCGGAATCGCTACTGCTAAGCCCAGAGCAGTCATGATGAGAGCCTCACCAATGGGGCCTGCTACTTGATCAAGCTGTGCGCTACCTGAACTACTAATCGCGATCAAGGCGTGGTAGATGCCCCATACCGTGCCAAACAAGCCAATGAATGGCGCAACTGCACCGGTAGAGCCAAGGAAGGTGAGGCCTTTTTGAAACCCAGCTGCAATACCATCAACGCTAATTTTAAGACTCCTAGCCATCCACTCAGAGTAATTGAGTGTTTGTAAAAGTTCGCGGTGATTAGTCGATTGGCTTTGGTGATGAGTTGAAGCAGTAGAGGCGGATTTAGCTAGATGATAGTAGGGGTTGCTCGCATGGTTTGAAAACGATTGCAAGCCTTGTTCATAAGAGGTGGCACGCCAAAAGAGATCTAGCTCTGGTTTGAGTTTGCGAAGATTGCGTAGATCCCAATAGCGGGTTAGCAAGATAACCCAAGTCACGATTGAGCAAATAAGAAGGGCAATCGCTACAAAGCGCGTAATAAAGTCGCCTTCAAGCCAAAGATTTGCAATGCCAAATGGTGTATTCATAATGATTATTTACTTGAGGTTAAATTTGATTAAAAGATTAGTGGAAATTCTTTGCGGTGAACCATTCACCAAATAGGGTTTAAAACGATAACGTTTGCCAATTTCACTAGCAGCGCGATCTAGTCTAGGAAAAGAGCTTGATTGCAGCAAAGCAACATCCTCAACGCTACCAGTTTCATCAATAATTAAACGAACTACAGCCGTACCTTGCTCACCAGAGCGTTTCGAGAACGATGGATAGTAAGCGTCGGCATCAGGCTGGTATACAACAACGAGTTTACCAATATCAGTCTGAATAGGTGTACCGCTAGCTCCCCCACTAGTAGAGGGGGCAACGGCAGCGCTTTGTGTCTGAGCTTCACTTTTGCTCTCTTGTTTATTCTCTTGTTGTTTTGGAGGTGTTGCGGGCTGCTGGGGTTGCGGGGTAGGTTTTTCAGCAGATTTTTCCACTACGGGCTTTTGCTTTTGCTCAGGCTTCGGTTTTGGCGGTTCTGCCGCTGGAGGCTGCGGAGTTTTGGCAGCCTCGGGGCTCACTAAGTTAGCCATCACCCGTTCATCATCCATTTTTGGGGGGCGACTACTAAGGTGAATAAATTCAAGGGCGGGCAATGCATGCAGTATTAATACAATACAAATGATGATGCGTTCAGATTTAGTAAACGGCAGGCGCGCATCTAGTCTTTGTAAGAGTGTGCTCATGACATCTCACCTAACATTACTGCATGACTTGAGTGTAAATTTAAATCATTAGATAGTAGATCTTTAGCCATTGCCAGAAGTGATACTTCATTCTTACTACTGATGAAGGTGACTGAGCCATTCTTTTTGGATTCAGAGTTTTTATCTAAGGCCTCTAGCTGACGCTTGAGCTGCCTCACAACTGCATCACTAGTATCAATTAAAGTGATGGTAGTACCTAAGAGCCTGCGGATTGACTTGCTCAAAAAAGGGTAGTGTGTACACCCCAATACCAAGGTATCAGAACCTGCATCCAAAATCGGCGCAAGGTGTTTGCCTAATAGATCTAGCGTTTCTTCGCTATCTGCTTTGCCAGCTTCAATTAGAGGCACTAAGCCCGCTCCAGCTTGCTTAATAAAACGACAATCATCGGGAAGTGTAGCTAAGAGCGCATTAAATTTATCGCTGCGTAAGGTTGCCTCTGTAGCCAAGACTCCCACGATGCCATTTTGAGACTGCATTGCCGCTGGTTTGATCCCTGGCTCTACTCCAATGATTGGAATACTAAGCTCAGAACGAATCTGGGCAATTGCTTGGGCTGTAGCTGTATTGCAGGCAACGACGATTGCATCACATCCTTGATTCGCTAGGTATTTGCACATTACTAAGCTACGAGCAGTAATCCACTCATTGGATTTTTCGCCGTAGGGGGCATTGGCAGAATCCGCTAGATAAATATAGTCATGTTGGGGAAGCTGGCGCAGGGCCTCATCCAATATGGATAAGCCCCCAACGCCAGAATCAAAAACTCCTATGAGTGCCAATGTGGTGCTAGCTTAGATAATTTTGACTGGAATGCCAGCAATTTTTGCTTGCCATTCTTTAGGACCAGTCTCATGCATTGAGATACCTTCAGAATTCACAGCTACAGTGACTGGCATGTCTTTTACATCGAATTCATAAATAGCTTCCATACCTAAGTCGGCAAAGCCAACTACTTTGGCAGATTGAATCGCTTTGGAAACTAAGTAAGCAGCGCCACCCACAGCCATAAGATAGGCAGATTTGTGTTTCTTAATTGCCTCGATAGCAACAGGGCCACGCTCTGCTTTTCCAATCATCGAAATCAAGCCAGTTTTTGCTAGCATCATCTCGGTAAATTTATCCATCCGAGTTGAGGTAGTAGGGCCTGCAGGACCAACTGCCTCATCACGCACGGGATCTACTGGACCAACGTAATAGATGATGCGATTCTTAAAGCTCACTGGCAACTCTTCACCTTTAGCTAGCATATCGGCAATCCGTTTATGAGCAGCATCACGACCAGTTAAAATCTTGCCATTCAATAACAAGGTATCGCCAGGTTTCCAGCTTGCGACTTCTTCGGGGGTCAAGGTGTTTACATTGACGTGCTTCGATTTTTTAGTATCTGGAGTCCAAGTGACATCTGGCCAATCTGATAAGGAAGGCTTTTCTAGTTTGGCTGGACCATCGCCATGTAGATGGAAATGGATGTGACGGGTAGCGGCACAGTTTGGAATCATGGCTACAGGCAGGGAGGCCGCATGAGTTGGGTATTCCATAATCTTGACATCAAGTACTGTTGTCAAACCGCCCAGTCCTTGCGCACCAATGC
>CANHLB010000004.1 GCA_947461335.1 Burkholderiaceae bacterium
AACTTACTACATTGACGACGACGAAAAAACTTAAAAATTTCCTGCAAACCATTCCTTCATGCGCGACATCACTCCTTGCAACGCGCCTGATTGAGAAACTCGACGACCACGCAATAACTGCGCTTGACCCTCCATTAGCAAACCAATGCTGGTTGCATATCTAGGGCTACGTAAGACTTCGTGTAAATGCCCCCGATATTCCGGAGTACCAATTCGTGCCGGCCTTAAAAAGACCTGCTCAGCTAATTCAACCATGCCAGGCATCAAGGATGTGCCACCCGTAAGTACAATTCCAGAGGAGACCATGTCTTCGTATCCAGAATCGCGTACCACCCCTCTTACTAATGTGAAAAGCTCTTCGACGCGTGGCTCAATCACAGCGGCAAGTGCTTGTTTGGACATTGGGCGTGGTTCTCGATCTCCCACACCAGGCACATCAATCATGGCAGCAGAATCAGCCATCTCTTGACGAGCAATTCCATGGGCAATCTTTAAGTCTTCTGCTTCAATCGTTGGTGTACGCAATGCCATTGCTATGTCATTCGTAATCTGATCACCCGCAATAGGAATGACTGCCGTATGACGAATTGATCCTTGGCAATAAATGGCAATATCAGTTGTGCCACCACCTATATCTACCAAGACAACACCAAGCTCTTTTTCATCATCCGTTAAAACAGCTAAGCTTGATGCCAAAGGTTGCAAAATGAGGTCATTTACTTCAAGACCACAACGGCGCACGCACTTCACAATATTTTGAGCAGCGCTAACTGCGCCTGTCACGATATGCACTTTCACCTCAAGACGTAGCCCACTCATACCAATGGGCTCACGCACATCTTCCTGGCCATCAATAATGAATTCTTGAACAAGGATATGTAATATTTGTTGGTCTGTCGGAATGTTGATTGCTTTAGCAGTCTCCAGAACACGTTCAACATCACCGTCACCAACTTCTTTATCCCGAATAGCCACCATACCGCTCGAGTTAAAACTCACAATATGATTACCAGCAATACCTGTAAAGACTTGAACAATCTGGCGATCAGCCATCACCTCTGCCTCTTCAAGCGCTTTCTGAATCGACTGAACCGTAGCTTCGATATTGACTACAACGCCCTTCTTCAATCCTTTAGAAGCTGTTTGACCAACTCCAACTACATTGAATTGACCATCTGGAGCTAGCTCCGCAACTAAGGCAACCACCTTAGAAGTTCCAATGTCTAAACCCACTAATAGGTCGCGATTATCTTTACTCATTCACATTCCTCATTGCTTCTGCTCACTTTTTTTTCCATCTACATCATTCTTTTTTAAACCTGCTGATGCAAGATGAACTGCGAAACCATTTGCATAACGCAGATCTACTGCATCAATGCGGTTTGCCCACTTCTCTTGAACCTGAGGCCAATATTTGAATAAGCGTGCAACACGCTCTTCAGTTAAGTTTTTGTCAGAGCTCTCTTCGTCTCGCCCAAACTCCACCTTCATACCGTTCGATAACCTGACATGCCACGCATAGCGCTCAGTTAGAGCAAGACTAGTTACCTCAGCACCCCAAGGTTTAAACCAATTGTTGGCTTTTTCATAAAGACTCATCACCTCTTGACTAGCATCATCTGGTCCTGAAAAATCCAACAATTGCTTGTCGTCAGTAAGCTCTGAAATGCGGCCAGAAAATAGCTCGCCATGGGTATTCATTAAGGTGCTACTACTCTCACCACCCCAAGTAGCAAAAGGTTTTTGCTCTTCAATATTGACGATCAAACCATTGGGCCAAACTCGACGGACGTTAGCGTGGCGGACCCAAGGCATGCTTTCAAAACCGCGTTTAACATCTTCTAGGCGCACACTAAAGAAATTGCCCTGCACGGTTTCCATTACCTGATGCTTCACAATGGATTTATTAATATGTTTCAGTGTTTGGCCTGCAATTGGCTCAACTTGTATTTGCTTTAAGGCAAATACTGGTCTTTGACTTAACCAAACCAAAACACCGATAACTAACATCACCATAAAACAACGCATCAAGAAACGGCTGAGCTTTTGCATCCGCTCTGGATGATTCCAAAGAGGGGACATGATGACCGAGAAGATATCTCCGAAGCGATCTAAGAGGGTGCTCATGCACTAAGCTCCTCTTCTTGTTGCATAGTTTGACTAAGCAACCACAAGACCAAGTCTGCATAAGTAACGCCGGCAGCTTTAGCCGCCATTGGCACTAGGGAATGGGAAGTCATGCCTGGCGAGGTATTCATTTCCAACAAATAAGGTTTGCCAGTTTTTTGATCGAGCATCACATCAGCACGACCCCAGGTACGGCACCCTAAAGCTTTATAAGATGCTAAAGCTAACGCTTGTACACGCTCATTCACTTCAGGAGCAAGGCCAGTTGGGCATAAATACTGAGTCTCATTTGAGAAATATTTATGATGAAAGTCGTAATTGGCTTGCGGCGGAATAATTTTGATGACTGGTAAAGCTTCTGCGGTATTACCCTGACCAACTAATGGGCAAGTTAACTCATCACCAACAATACAAGTCTCAGCGATCACTTTTTGATCTAATCCTGCAGCGAGCTTATAAGCAGCTGGTAACTCCTCAACAGACTTCACTTTAGTTAGGCCAAGAGAAGAGCCTTCGTGTGCTGGCTTCACAATCAAAGGCAGACCTAATTTTTTCACAACTGCATTCCAGTCACTTGCTGCAGTAAGCTCCTCAAACTCTGGCGTAGCTAAACCATTACTTAACCAAATTTGTTTAGTTGCAATCTTGTCAATTGCCAAAGCAGAGGCTAATACACCACTGCCGGTATAAGGTAAATTTAGTAGCTCTAATAAGCCTTGGATCGTTCCATCTTCACCATAGCGACCATGAAGAGCGATAAACACACGATCAAATTTTTCTTTGGCCAATTCGGTTGGGCAACGTAAACCTGTATCAAAGGCATGTGCATCCACGCCCTTCAAAACTAAGGCCTCCAAAACACCCTTCCCCGACATTAGGGAAATTTCACGTTCACCAGAACGTCCGCCTAATAAAACGCCAACTCGTCCGAGTGATTTCACATCCAGCTTGGATAACTGCGACTTGACGCGATCGCCCCAGATGTCAAGGCCTGTATCTAATTTAGACACTCTTTGCCTCCGCCAAGGTATGAGGTATGGCAGAAATTGATCCTGCACCCATCGTAATGAGAACATCACCATCTTTTAATACCTGAGATATCTTTTCCGGCATCTCAGCGATATTTGCTGCAAAAACCACCGCAGCAGAATTTAAATGCCCTTTAGTATTTTTTTCTTCTGCAAGTGCTGCTTTCATCAAACTCTTACCATCTGCACCCGGAATTTTTGCTTCACCAGCGGGATAAACCTCAGTCAATATCAATGCATCAAAGTTCCTAAGAACTTGAACAAACTCTCCAAAACAATCCCGCGTTCTTGTAAACCGATGTGGTTGGAATGCCAAAACTAATCGACGATCTGGATAGGCCCCGCGTGCAGCTGCTAAAGTTGCCGCCATCTCGACCGGATGATGTCCATAGTCGTCAATCAATGTGAAACTGCCGCCAGCAGCAAGAGGAATTTCTCCGTAACGCTGAAAACGGCGACCGACACCACTAAATTCAGAGAGGGCTTTTGTGATTGCCTCATCACTAACACCCAATTCGGTAGCAATACCAATTGCGGCCAAAGCATTTTGCACATTATGCAAACCAGGCAAATTTAAGGTTACATTGAGAGGGCCAGGCTTATTGCCGTGTCTTCGAACCGTTCGGCGCTCTACCGTGAAATGCATACGAGTTCCATCAGCACGTAGATTAATAGCTCTAATATCAGCATCATCGGAGAGCCCATAACGCAATACTGGTTGCGATACAAATGGAATGATGTCGCGTACATTGGCATCATCAATGCACAATACAGCTACACCATAAAATGGCATGCGCTGAATAAATTGCACGAAAGCTTGTTTCAATCTAGCCATATCATGCTGATAGGTATCCATATGATCAGCATCAATATTGGTAACTACTTCCATCGCTGGAAAAAGTTGTAAAAAAGAAGCATCAGATTCATCTGCTTCAACCACAATAAAATCACCACGACCTAAGCGGGCATTAGCACCTGCAGAATTCAACTTGCCACCAATAACAAAGGTCGGATCTAGTCCACCTTCAGCCAGTACGGATGCAACTAGACTGGTTGTAGTGGTCTTGCCATGTGTGCCAGCAATAGCGATACCTTGCTTTAGGCGCATTAATTCGCCTAACATCACTGCCCGCTGAATGACCGGAATCTTTGCAGCCCGCGCTGCAAGTACCTCTGGATTATTTCCAGCTACAGCAGTAGAAATGACTACCGCTTCAGCAGTACCAATATTTTTAGGGTCATGTCCAATATGAATCACTGCACCCAACTCTTTTAGGCGTTTCGTTACCGCACCTTCAGCTAAATCTGACCCAGATACTTGATAACCCAAGTTCAATAGCACTTCAGCTATACCGCTCATACCAGCACCACCAATGCCAATGAAATGGATCTGCTGAACTATATGTTTCATATGCCTACCCCCGCACAATCAGCACACACTTCGGCCACTCGCAAAGTCGCATGAGGTTTGGCTAAGGCGTGCGCTCGTAAGGCCATATCTTTTAAGTCTGCGCGACTAAGGTTTTGAATCATTAAAGCCAAATCTTGCGGATTGAGATACTGCTGTGGCAATAAAATTGCTGCATCAGCATCTGCTAAAAATTTGGCATTAGTAGTTTGATGATCATCAATTGCAAATGGGAAAGGAATTAAGCAAGAAGCAACTCCGCATGCTGCTAGCTCTGATATGGTCATTGCTCCTGCACGACAAATTACAAGATCAGCTTGAGAATATGCAATTGGCATATCGTCAATAAATGGTCGTATATCAGCCTCAACCCCTAATTTTTCATAGCGATTTTGCAGATCTGTTAAATGTTTGTCGCCTGCCTGATGAATAACTATAGGACGCATATCTTTTGGCATCAATGCAAGAGCAGCGGGAATCGTTTCATTTAAAGCAGCTGCACCTAAACTACCACCAACTACCAAAATAGATAATGGGCCTTGGCGCTGTTCATAACGCAATTGTGGTGGAGCGATATGTTCAAATTCTTCGCGGATAGGATTACCAACCCACTCTGCAGGGGTCATCGTATTTGGAAAACCAGTTAATGTGCGCATTGCAATTTTTGCGAGCGCAAGATTAGCACTTCCAGCTACAGAATTGGCTTCATGAAGAACTAATGGGCGCTTTAATAACTTAGTTACTAAACCACCAGGGAAAGTAATATAACCTCCCATACCCAAGACTACAGATGGTTTTATACGTCGCATAATTTTCCAGCTTTGAATGCACGCACGCATTAAATTCATTGGCAGCATCAACTTGGCTTTGAGTCCTTTTCCACGCAAACCACCAAACTCAACTGCCTCAAATGGAAAATCGCAAGACTTCACTAGGCGATATTCCATGCCGCTTTTATTTCCCAACCATGACACATTCCAACCGCAAGTCCTTAAATATTCGGCGACAGCAAGGCCTGGGAAGATATGCCCACCAGTACCTCCAGCCATCACCAAAATTGAGGGTCTTGTCACAGCTTCCCTCCGCGCATCAAAATGCGATTCTCATAATCAATCCGTAGCAGCATTGCAATGGCAATCACATTCATTAAAATTGCGGATCCGCCATAACTCACTAATGGCAATGTCAAGCCCTTAGTTGGCAATAAGCCTAAGTTCACACCCATGTTGATAAAAGCTTGCCAACCAATCCAGATAGCAACGCCTTTCGCTGCAAGACCAGCAAAGCTGCGGTCTAATTGCAAGGCAGTGCGCCCAATTAAAAAGGCGCGACGCACAATCCAGTAGAACAAGAAGATCATGACAACCACACCAACAAAACCAAGCTCTTCTCCAATAACTGCCATGATGAAGTCGGTATGTGCTTCAGGTAAGTAATGTAGTTTTTCTACACTGCCGCCAAGCCCAGTGCCAAACCACTCACCACGACCAAACGCCATTAGCGAATGAGTTAATTGATAACCCTTATTTGCAGCGTTATCGACCTGCCATGGATCAACAAAAGCCATGATTCTTTTTTGTCTAAAGGGAGAGAACGCAATAATCGTGACAGCACTTACAATTCCAACGACAATCAGACCACCAAATAACTTAGCATTGATGCCGCCTAAGAACAAAATACCAAATGCAATTAGAGCGACCACCACAAATGCACCCATATCTGGCTCAGCCATCAAGAGGCCACCAACCAATGCAACTGCAATACCCATTGGCAACATACCCTTAACAAAAGAGTGCAGATATTCTTGACGCTGAACGGTATAACTAGCAGCAAAAATAATAGCGGCAAATTTCATTAACTCAGATGGTTGGAAGTTCATTAAGCCCAGCGGAATCCAGCGCTTTGCACCGTTTACTCCCTTACCAACACCTGGAATCAGAACCGCGATCAATAGCAAGACGGTAAATCCAAAAATCAATGGTGAATAGCGATCCCACATCTTCGTTGGGATCTTGAAAACCCAGATACCTACTACGATCGCAATCGCCAAAGAAATCATATGGCGAATTAAGAAAAAGTTACTGCTGTAGTTTGCGTACTTAGGACCATCAGCTAAGGTAATTGAGGCTGAATACACCATTACCAAGCCAATCAACATGAGAGAGAGTACTGCCCATACCAGCAATTGGTCGTACTCCATCATGCGCGAACGAGTTTGCTCAACTCCCGATACCGCATCTCTAAGGCCAGTTCGGAAGTTATCAATCCCACCCCTAGAAAAATTCCAGAAGCGATCCAAACCCAAACGATTTTCAGGAAAAAGTTTTTCTTTTAGATTCACGCTTGCACTCCTTCGAAACGCATTCCTAATTCTTCGACCTCATGAGCAAATGCTTGTGCACGAGCGACATAGTCTTTAAATTGGTCAAAGCTAGCGCAAGCTGGTGAAAGCAGAACTAAATCGCCAGACTGCGCTTGTTCGGCAGCTGCCTTGACTGCGTTCTCTAGGCTACCGCTCACCGTGAATGTGACATCAGCACCCAGCGCTTGGCTAATGGCAGCAGCATCCTTGCCAATCAAG
Source organism: Burkholderiaceae bacterium (assembly GCA_947461335.1). Classification (GTDB taxonomy): domain Bacteria; phylum Pseudomonadota; class Gammaproteobacteria; order Burkholderiales; family Burkholderiaceae; genus Polynucleobacter. Next base: position 7,145 of record CANHLB010000004.1, read on the forward strand.
AAAACACCTTTAACAAAACGCAAAGTGGGCTCACGTAATGGACTGAAATCCTGTCCTTTACCATCACCACCGGCAATCAACCAAATTTTCTTACCAGATTCATTGTTGCCCAAGCCATTTAGGGCGGCTACAGTAGCGCCAACATTAGTTCCTTTGCTATCATCGACATATTCAACGTCATTAACAATTGCAATACTTTGAACTCGGTGTGGTTCACCATGGTAATCCCGCAAACCATGTAATAAAACATTCATCGGTAAGCCAGCGGCCCTTGCTAATGCAAGAGCAGCTAAAGCATTTAATGCATTGTGGCGACCACGAATTCTGAGCGCATCGGCTGGAATCAAGCGCTTTAATCGCAATGCTTCATCTTCTTGACTGACAGCGGACTTCCGGCGGCGTTTTGGTTTGGGCTCAATATCTTCATCTACCTCTGCCCATACAAGCCAATCTATTCCCCCGGCACGCAAATCATGCTCGATACCAAATGCGCCTTGCTCATCAGGCCTGCTTGAACCAAAAGTTACAATCGCCCGTTCTGCTTTTTGAGTCTCTGACAATAAATTCATCACAAGAGAATCATCACGATTCAAAATACAAACTGTATCAACACCAAATATCTTGGCCTTTGCATCTGCATACGAATGCATATCGCCATGCCAATCCAAGTGATCTTGTGTGATATTGAGAACACTAGCGGCAGTTGCATTCAGGGTGTGCGTGTAAACCAATTGGAAGCTAGATAATTCGAGAACCCAGATATCAGGCATATCTTCGACTTGGTCTGCGTCGTTTAGACAGCTCATTAACTTATCTAATGCTGCTGGGCTAATATTCCCAGCTACTGCAACTTTCTTACTAGCGCGCTCGCAAAGTTGACCAGTTAGTGCAGTAGTGGTGGTTTTTCCATTAGTGCCAGTGATAGCCAATACTGCAGATGAATAAGGAGAATTATTTAACTGCGCCATACGACTTAAGGCTGCAATGGCACGTGCAAAAAACTCAATCTCACTCCACACATCAATTCTGGCTTTTCTGGCTTTGACTAAGAATGATTGGGTAGGCTCTAGTAATGGAGACAAACCAGGGCTGATTCCGATAACATCAATATCAACCAATAGCTCATCATCTAATGTGCCAAAGTGAATGTCTTTAAGACCAGAAATTTTTAATTCGTCAAGCCAAGCATTCTGGCGATCAGAAAATTGAGACTCATTGCGCGTATCGATTAAGCGAACGGACGCCCCATTACGCAGACACCACCTTGCCATGGCAACACCAGATTCACCTAGGCCTAGAATCAAAAAACGATATGGTGCTTGATAACTAGTATCAGCAACAAAAGCAGGGTTAGCGAAGGTATTTAGTAAATTCAACATATTTTCTTGGGTTCACCGCAATTTCAGGCTAGATAAGCCAATTAATACCAATAGGATGGTAATGATCCAGAAGCGCACTACTACTTGCGTTTCTTTCCAACCACCCAACTCAAAATGATGGTGTAGTGGGGCCATGCGGAAAATACGGCGACCCTCACCAGAATATTTTTTTGTGATTTTGAACCAAAATACTTGCAGCATTACCGAAACAGTTTCTGCTACAAAAATTCCACCCATCACAAAGAGCACAATCTCTTGACGCACGATCACCGCAATGGTTCCAAGCGCTCCACCTAAAGCTAGCGCGCCAACATCTCCCATAAAGACTTGTGCAGGATGCGCGTTATACCAAAGGAAAGCTAAACCAGCTCCACCCATGGCGCCGCAAAAGATTAATAACTCACCAGCACCTGGAATATAGGGGAACAATAAATATTTGGCATAGATTGCATTACCCATTACGTAAGCAAATGCACCCAATGCAGCACCCACCAAAATGACTGGCATGATCACTAAGCCATCAAGGCCATCGGTCAGGTTCACGGCATTGCTACTACCAACGATTACTAAGTAACTCAAGATAATGAAGCCCATCATTCCTAGTGGATAACTGACTTCTTTAATGAAAGGCAGTAGCAAATTTGTTTTTGCAGGAAGGTCTAATGCAAAGCCACTCTGAACCCATTCATAGAAAAGCTGAAGTACCTTAAGGTTATTTACCTCTGATACTGAGAATGCCAAATAGATTGCTGCAAATAAACCAATCACTGTTTGCCAAAAGAATTTTTCTCTTGAAGCCATGCCTTTGGGATCTTTGCGAGCAACCTTCCTATAGTCGTCTACCCAGCCAATCGCACCAAACCCAAAAGTGACAATCATTACAATCCAGATAAAACGATTACTTAAATCCGCCCACAATACACAGGAGACAAAAATACCGATCAAAATCAATACGCCGCCCATAGTCGGAGTGCCAGATTTAACTAAATGGGTTTGTGGACCATCTGTACGTACTGCTTGGCCCATTTTTAAGGCAGCCAATTGACGGATCACCCAAGGACCAGCTGCCAAACCAATCAACAAGGCAGTGACTGTTGCCATTACCGCTCTAAAAGTAATGTAGTTAAAGACTCGGAAAAAACCAAAATCTTCCTGCAACCATTGCGCCAAGATTAAGAGCATGTTTTAGCCTCCTCTAATAAGGCTTGCACTACACGCTCCATACGCATAAATCGTGAACCTTTAACCAAAATATTTAGATGCTCATTGCTACCAGTTGACTGTGCATGTAATGCATCTCTCAACTGAATAATCAGACTATCCATTTCAGAGAAATGTTTTGCGCTCGCGATAGGCAAACCACTTTTCTGAACACTCTCAAATCCCTTGATAGCAAATTGGCATTGCTCGCCTAAGGCAAATAATTTATTGACGCCCTGCTCAGCAGCATAAGCACCAACCTCTCGATGAAACTCAGGCCCCTGATTCCCAACCTCACCCATATCCCCCAAGACTAGCCAAGACATATTGCCTGACTGTTTTAGGGCATCAATCGCTGCTCTAACCGAATCTGGATTAGCGTTATAGCTGTCATCAATTAAGGTGTGATTTGGGTCAATCTTCTTAGCCTGCATGCGTCCATTTACAGGCGAAAATGATTCAAGCCCTTGCTTAATTTTTTCGAGACTAACGCCGGCTGCTAATGCCACAGCACTGGCAGCTAAGGCATTACGCGCATTGTGACTGCCTAAAGTATTTAACTGAACTTCAATAGAGCCTAACTCTGTTTGCACTTGAACTTGGCCGTTATTTAACAAACGTCCAATCACTGCTGCCTGTAATGTTGACCGACCAGACTGCAAAACAAAATCGATGACTTTTCTGCCGGCTGCTACCTCGTGCCAGACGCTTGCAAACTCGGAGTCTGCAGGAAAAACTGCAATGCCATCCTTTGGTAAGGCTCGAATTGCATCAGAGTGTTCTTGTGCGACTGCAGCTACTGTAGTCATGAACTCTTGATGTTCGCGCTGTGCATTATTGATTAATGCAATATTTGCCTGTGCAATATTGGCTAGTTCAGCAGTCTCACCAGGATGGTTCATGCCAAGCTCTACTACTGCAAGTCGATCACTTGCTCGCAGCTTTAATAAAGTCAAAGGCAGGCCAATATCATTATTGAAGTTACCTTTGGTAACTAAGGCATGTTCTGGGCCAACTGCTGCAATGAAAATAGAGGCAATCATTTCTTTAACAGTGGTTTTGCCATTACTACCGGTAACCAAAGCTAGTGGGATGGGATGAGCTGCTCGCCATGCTTTTGCTAATGCACCCAAGGCAACTCTTGTATCAGCAATACAAAGAGCGGGTAAATTGCTAGGGCATTTATCTTTATTGCTAACGATAGCCGCAGAGGCACCTGCCTTAGCAATATCAGATAAAAAGTCATGCGCATCAAAGCGTTCGCCCGCTAAAGCCACAAATAACTCATGAAGTTCAACCTGACGGCTATCTGTTCCAACTCTAGATATCTTCAATGTCTGAGCATCTTGAGCAGAGACATTCAGAAAAACGCTGCCTGGCAACATCGCTTGTACCTGAGCTAAGCTTGTCATTACCGACATCAGGCCATACCTCCAGCAGCCAGACGAATATGCTCTTGATCTGAGAAATCAAATTTCTTACCGTTAATTTCTTGCGTGGTTTCGTGGCCTTTGCCTGCTACTAAAACAATATCCTGGGGAGACGCATTACGCACAGCAGCCATAATGGCTGCGGCGCGATCACCAATCATCTGAACATTTGAAGCTTCCTTCCCAACACCAGCCAAAATCATCGCCATGATGGTCTGTGGATCTTCGGATCGTGGATTATCACTAGTAATAATGATTTGATCAGCAAATTGCGCAGCTACTGCGCCCATTAGAGAACGTTTACCACTATCGCGATCTCCGCCACAACCAAATACACACCAAATTTTTCCATGGCGTTGTTCAGCGATAGGGCGTAAGGCTTGTAAAGTCTTTTGCAGTGCATCTGGCGTATGGGCATAATCAACTACTACCTGTAAGCCTTCTAATTTTTGCTGCTTGCCTATCTGGATTAATTCCATTCGTCCAAGAACTGGTCGCAATTGGCTCACTCGTTTACTTGCTTCATCGCAACTTAAACCCTGACTTAACAAAACAGTCCACACAGCTAAAGCATTGCTTAAGTTAAAGTCGCCCAACAAAGGAATATGTAAGTTACTACTACCAACTTTTTCGTAGGTAAACAGAGAATCGTATCCAGCGCCGCTCAGCACGCTATCTTTTGCATAAATGCGATGTAATCGATCACCAAATTTTTCAAAGCCCTTGAGAGCATCTTGCTTAATTGTGTATACCCAAACCTTGATGCCGCCTTTAGCTAAAAGCTTTATGACTAGCTCACGCCCAAAAGCATCGTCCAAATTAATCACCGCATTTTGTAGGCCGGTGAGTTCAAATAATTTTGCCTTAGCCTCAGCGTAATCAGCCATGCTGCCGTGATAATCTAAATGATCTTGGCTAAGATTGGTGAACACAGCAGAATTCAGATAAGTGCCAGCTACTCGATCCTGTTGTAGAGCATGTGAAGACACCTCCATTACTACTTGTTTAGCTCCGGCTTCTAGCAATTCTTTCAACTGAGTTTGTAGTCTTGGAGCATCTGGTGTCGTATATCCAGTCTGCACCAATGAGCCTAGAAAACCAGTTCCTAAAGTACCCAGTATGGCTGTTCGATGATTTGGTTCATCTAGAGCCTGAGCCAGCCATTGTGTAATGCTCGTTTTTCCATTGGTACCAGTGACACCAATAATCTTTAACTGTTTACTCGGATAGTCATACCATTGTGCAGATAACTCACCAACTTTTGCAGCAAGGTTTTCAACTGCAATGCATTGTGGGCGATCTATATATTGAGCGCCAGGGCCTGCAGGATCGAAAACGACAGCTGCTACTCCTCGCTCGATAGCAGCATCAATAAATTGACGGCCATCTCGTAATGCTTTGCCATGACCAACAGGGTAGGCAAAAAAGATGTCGCCAGGCCCAAGCTGGCGACTGTCTGCACTTACCTTAGCAGTGCTATTCGCTACGCTGTGTAAGTATTCAATCAGATGATTGGGATGTATATTCAATGCCATCCTCATCTTTTCAAAACCACCTGCTGCGTCTGAACATTTGCAGTGCGAATCTCTTCAGGACTCTTATCTTGCAAAACCATTTGCTTTACTTTGTTATCAGGTAAAACATTTAATGTACGCAAAGTCTCACCAACAATCGTTGAAAATACTGGTGCTGCAACATCGCCACCATAATGACTTCCACCGGTTGGCTCATCAATCATCACCGCCACAACAATTCGAGGAGCGCTAATTGGTGCTAAGCCAGCAAAGTAAGCACGATAAGAATTTCCATAACCCTTACCAACTAGCTTATGAGCTGTGCCTGTTTTACCGCCAACACGATATCCTTCAGCCTGTGCTTTAACAGCAGTACCTCCAGGTTCAGTAACGGATTCCAGCATGCTACGCATTTCAATTGCAGTCTTCGCTGATAGCACTCTAGTGCCTTGCTTTGAATCTGGACTCCTCTCAATGGTGAGCGGAACTAGCTCACCATCCCGTGCGAATACTGTGTAAGCCCGAGCTACTTGAAAGAGAGATCCAGAAATTCCGTAGCCAAATGCAATACGCGCTTGATCGGTTGGCATCCACTTTTTAAAGGGATGTACTGTTCCAGCTACCGCTCCTGGGAAACCTATTTTAGGCGCCTGTCCGAAGCCAACCGCTGTATAAAAATCCCACATTTCTTCTGATGAGAGATTATTCATTGCAATCTTTGCTGTACCGATATTGCTAGACTTCTGAATAATCTGGGCTATCGTTAAATTTCCATAGGGGTGTGTATCAGTAATGGGTTTTGGTCCCACCAGATACTTGGCACCAATCACCATATTTGTATCTGGCTTAACAACGCCTTTCTCCAAAGCAATTGCAATAGTGAAAGGTTTCATTGTTGAACCTGGTTCGAAGGTATCAGTCATAACGCGATTGCGTAACTGTTCACCACTTAAATATTTTCGATCGTTAGGGTTATAGCTTGGGTAATTTGCCAAAGCCAAAATCTCCCCGGTCAGCGTATCCAAAACGACTGCGCCACCAGCTTTGGCACGGTGCTTCTCAACCGCATCTTTAACAGCGTTATAGGCCAAGAACTGAATCTTGCTATCGATAGACAGATTTAAATCCTTACCATTTTGTGGCAACTGCAAAATTGCTACATCTTCAACAACCCGACCTAAGCGGTCAACTACTACACGTCTTTGACCTGGATGCCCGGCTAGCTCTTTCTCCCTAGAAAGCTCCATGCCTTCTTGACCGCGATCTTCAACATTGGTAAAACCAACTACGTGTGCCATCGCTTCACCTTCTGGATAGAAGCGACGATATTCATTATTCAAACCAATGCCTGGAATTTCTAATTGTTTAATTTGCTGTGCAACTGCCGGTTCAACCTGTCGCTTTAAGAAAATCTGCTTCCGATCTTCTTTTAACTTCTTGCGTAGCTCAGACTCGCTGATCTGTAAAAGGCTAGCAAGTTTTTGCACCTTATCTGCCGCCAGATCATCTGGCACAGTATCGTTATAGGCAATGACAGACTTCGCTTCCAAGCTGGTAGCGATTACTTGGCCATTGCGATCCAAAATTTTTCCACGACTAGCGGGTAACTCTAGCTCGCGCTGTGTGCCGCGCACACCCTTGGCTTCATAGAATGCATTTCCGGGGCCCTGAATCCAAAATGCACGCAGTAATAGCATCATGAAAACAAAGAACAAAAGGAATAACATCAAGCGCGACCGCCACATTGGGAGACGCAATACTAAATTTGGCGAAGTAGAAAAACCAACCGGCCTCATTTAGCCTCCTTTAAGTACAAAGTACGCTCGGGAGAGATCGGGGACATACGCAATTGATTACGCGCAACATCACGAATGCGTGCTGACTTAGAAAGATTGCGTTGTTCATATTCCAAACGTAACCAATCTTGATTCAATCTACGTTCTTCAATTTGGGCACGCTCTTGGGCAATAAATAATTTACGCGCACGTTGCTGTGCAGCCACCAGGGATAACGCGCAAATCAATAGCAAGGCTAGCAATGTTAGGGTGGCGCGATTCATACTAGCCGTCCCATACGTTTTTGGGCCACACGCATAATTGCAGAACGCGCTCGTGGGTTTTCAGAAACCTCAGAATCACTTGGCTTTAAGCGACCAATAATTTCTAGGGCGCTCTGTGGCAGGTCTTTTTCTCGAACTGGTAGGCCCCGTGGGACCTCAACCTTTGCGCGTGCCTGCAAAAATTGCTTCACAATGCGATCTTCTAAAGAGTGAAAGCTAATGACCGCAAGTCTTCCACCAGGCTTTAATACGTTTAAGGCGGCTTTCAGGCCAAGCTCCAAATCGTCTAGCTCACGATTAATAAAAATACGTAAGGCTTGAAAAGTTCTAGTGGCTGGATCTTGACCAGCTTCGCGAGTACGCACCACACCAGCTACTAAACTTGCTAGTTGAGTTGTCGTTTTTGGTGACAAACCCTCTTCTCGCTTTGCCACAATGGCTTTAGCAATCTGAAATGCAAAACGCTCTTCCCCGTAAGTCTTAATCACGTGAGTAATTTCCTCTTGCGACGCCTGCTCCAACCACTCTGCTGCCGTCATTCCGTGATCTGTATTCATCCGCATATCGAGCGGGCCTTCGCGTCGAAAGGAGAAACCCCGATGCGCTTCGTCCACCTGTGGTGAACTGATACCCAGATCCAACAAAATTCCATCGACTGATTCTGCTTGCGCATACTGATCCATGTGTGCAAAGCTGTCGTGCACTATCGATAAACGTGGATCTTTGATTTTCTGTGCGACTGTAATTGCATCCAAATCCTTGTCGAAAGAAATCATTTGCGCTGATGAAGGAAGTTCTTTGAGCAAAGCCTGGGTGTGACCACCACGCCCGAATGTTCCATCGATTACCAAAATATTTTTTGCTGTGTTTTGTTTTTGAATGAGCGGGCCACTGATTAGCGCCGTCACCGCCTCGGCCAGTAACACTGGGCGATGAGTTATGTTCATAGCACCCTGTCATCAAAAATTAAATTGCTTGAGTGCTTCAGGCATGCCTAGTGCAATGGCAGCCTGTTCTTTTGCAGCATACGTAGCTGCGTCCCACAATTCCAAGTGACTGCCCATACCAAGCAAGATCACTTCTTTTTCAATATCTGCTGCCGCACGTAATTCAGGGCTCACTAAAATTCGACCGGCATTATCCAAATCGATTTCTGCAGCATTACCAAGAAAAATTCTGCGCCACCAATGTGCATCCATTGGTAGTTGGGCAACTCTTGCTCTAAAACTTTCCCATTCGGGTCTTGGAAATAACAAAAGGCAGCCATCTGGATGTTTTGTGAGCGTGAGGCGGCCATCGCCTTGAACTAACAAGGCGTCGCGATGCTTAGCCGGAACTGACATTCGGCCTTTTGCATCTAAATTGAGAGCTGACGCACCTTGAAACACCATTTACCCCACTTTTTCACACTTCCTCCCACTTTAGAGGATCACAATAAGGGGGTCAAGTGTTTTTAGGGATTTTTTTGGGAATTTCTCTAGTGTTTACAAACACTTAGCGTAATGTGTTCAGAAAATGGTGATAATAAAATAGCTACTTGAAACAATGGCTTGGAAAATATACTTAAGAATAGGTCTCAGCTATATAGCTAGATAATATCTAAATATACTGTATTTAAAAACAGTATTAGTGAAAAAATATATCAAAATTAATCAAGAAATTAAACCTATGAATTAATTTGAACTTAATCACCAATATCAATTTTAAATTTTGTAAGCAGTTGTAGTCATTACCTTAGACATTGCTTGCATTACTTTCTGAATTGGCTCAGGCAAAGTGACACCACCTGCATGTAAAGCTGCTTGTCCATGTTCAATTTCATCAAGCCGCATTTGATCAACAATTGCACGTGAACGATGATCGTCTTCTGGTAATTTTTTGAGATGGCTTACAAGGTGGTTTTCAACTTGTTTTTCAGTTTCTGCAACAAAACCCAAACTCCACTTATCACCCGCTAAACCTGCTACCAAGCCGATTGCAAAGGATCCTGCATACCATACGGGGTTGAGATAGCTAGTGTGTGAACCCAGTTCTTTAAGGCGAGTTTCACACCAAGCTAAGTGATCCAATTCTTCTTGACCCGAGTGATCAAGCATCTCTTTAATTTGAGAATCTCTAGCCACTAATTTTTGTGACTGATACAAAGCTTGTGCGCAAACTTCACCAACGTGATTAACGCGCATTAAACCTGCAGCATGTTTTCGCTGATCAGAATCTAAGGCGGCATTTGCTCCAGATTCTGTCCCGGGGGTTGGCCGCCCAGCATTCGCGCCCCCAACGACAGAACGAAGTGCGGTATCAAACTCAATAATGAAGCGATCAATGGGGGTCATCGAGTGGGAAATTTACACCAAAACTTCGACTTTAGAACTCTGTTTAGTTTTTAATCCAAGCTCGGCTAAGAGCTCGCGGTCTTGTTCTGCCTCAGGATTACCGGTAGTAAGTAGTTGCTCACCATAAAAGATAGAATTGGCACCGGCCATGAAGCACATGGCCTGAACAGCCCTGCCTAACTCCTGGCGGCCAGCTGACAAACGGACCCGCGCCTTAGGCATAGTGATGCGGGCAACTGCGATAGTTCTAACAAACTCAAGGGGGTCCAATGGCTTTTGATCGGCCAAGGGTGTGCCTGCAACAGGGACCAGATGATTAATTGGCACTGACTCAGGATAGGGGCTCAAATTGGCCAAGCGCGCCAAGAAAGCGGCTCGCTGCTCACGGGACTCACCCATTCCTACAATGCCGCCACAGCATACAGACATCCCAGCTGCTCGGACATTGGAGATCGTATCTAAGCGGTCTTGATAGCCCCGCGTAGAAATAATGGAGCGATAGAAATCTTCACTAGTATCGAGGTTGTGATTATAAAAATCTAAGCCTGCCTCTTGAAGTGCTTGGGCCTGGTCAGCCTCTAGCATGCCCAGAGTAGCGCAGGTCTCAAGACCCAATGCTTTTACGCCCTTGATCATGGCGGTGACTTTTTCAATATCGCGATCTTTAGGTTCGCGCCAAGCGGCGCCCATACAGAAGCGGTTTGATCCTGCAGCTTTCGCAGCCTTAGCAGCCTCTAAAACCTCCTCCAAGCCCATCAACTTCTCAGCCTTTACATCAGTGTCATAACGAGCAGCCTGAGGGCAGTAGCCGCAATCTTCAGGGCAGCCGCCCGTCTTGATGGACAGTAAAGTAGCTAACTCCACATCACCATCAGGAAAATTGGCTTTATGAGTCTCTTGAGCCTTGAGCATTAATTGATCAAAAGGCAGGGCAAACAATGCCTCAATTTGGGCAACTGTCCATTCACCGGAGGCATCGAGCTCTTTGCGTAAATTAGCCTTAGATTTAACTAAGGTAAGAGGTTTTTCAGTAGTTTGGGCGTCCAGCATGGGCAAATTCCAGAAAATAGATCAATTCAAGACATAAACATAACAGATACAGACCAGAAATTGGAAAAACTAGTGTTCAAATATCAAACATGAAGGTTATTTCTGATTTAAATCAACCCACCCTCGTTGATCGCAGCCTCGCTGCCGTTTGGCATCCCTGCACTCAGATGAAACATCACGAGTCTTTTCCTCTGATTGCCATCACCAAAGGTAAGGGTCCATGGCTTTATGACGAGGAGGGAAACGCACTGCTCGATTGCATCAGTTCTTGGTGGACTAATTTATTTGGACACTCCAACCCCCGAATTAACCAAGCGATTTCCAATCAACTAGAAAAGATTGAGCATGTCATGCTGGCTGGATTTACTCATCGGCCAGTAGTTGAGCTTTCTGAAAAACTCTCCGCACTCACCAATGGCAATTTAGGTCACGTATTTTATGCATCCGATGGTGCATCTGCAGTAGAGATTGCGTTAAAGATGAGTCATCACTTTTGGCAATTGAATGGCAAAACTCAAAAGAAAAAATTTGTTTGTCTACAAAATGGCTACCACGGTGAAACACTAGGCGCATTGGCAGTAACCGATGTAGCCATTTTTAGGGAAGCATATGGGTCGCTTTTGCAAGATGTGTATACCGTCACATCACCTGATGCACGCAAAGCAAAATCTGGTGAGAGTGCAATAGATGTGGCAAAACATGCAGCAGCTGAATTAGAACAGTTATTTAAAAAAGAGCATCAACATATTGCCGCTATCATCATTGAGCCTCTAGTGCAATGCGCAGGCCAAATGGCTATGCATGCGCCAGAATATCTTCGTCTCGTAAAAGACTTATGTAATCAGTATGAGATACACCTTATAGCCGATGAGATTGCTGTTGGTTGTGGACGCAGCGGAAAGTTTTTTGCTTGTGAGCATGCTGGCATTTGGCCCGACTTTCTAACCCTATCCAAAGGTATTAGCGGCGGCTACCTCCCCCTCTCACTTTGTATGACTACGAATACCATTTATCGTGCTTTTTATAGCGATAAAACACAACACGGCTTCTTGCATTCTCATTCCTATACAGGAAACCCATTAGCATGTGCAGCAGCGCTCGCTAGCTTAGAAATTTTTGCATCTGACAATATTCTAGAGAAAAATGTCATTGGCTCACAAGACTTGGCTAAAGCATTTGCATGGGCAAAAACAGATTCTCGGATTGAGCACTGGCGCCAACAGGGAATGATTCTGGCTTTTGATGTTAAAAAAGAGAGGATTAAAAATACCAATAGCTTTGCTCTTGAAATGTTTAACAAAGGTATAGAAGAGGGAGTTCTCATTAGACCAATTGGCAATACAGTTTATGTAATGCCTCCATATATTCTCTCTGCTGAAGAAACCATGCAAATGGGAACATCTGTGCAGCGGGCACTTGAAAAGGTGCTGGCATAACAATGTCCTTTCTTGCCTTACAACTTGCTAAAGAACAAATTGCAGATTTAGAGCTACAACTCCTAAAACGCAAACTCAGGGTCTCGCAATCACCCTGTGACACCAATGCAGTAGTTGGAGATAGGCAGCTCAAGGCTTTTTGCAGCAATGATTACTTAGGCCTCGCTAATCACCCTGACCTGATTAAAGCTCTGGCGGAAGGTAGTAAAAAATATGGCGTTGGTAGTGGTGCCTCTCATCTGATTAGCGGCCATAGTGCAGCACATGAACTATTAGAAAAGAAGTTGGCATCCTTTCAGGAACCATTTATTCCCAATGCACGGGCTCTATTTTTTAGCAGCGGCTACCTGGCCAATCTTACAGCCATTACTGGCTTTGCAAAGCTTGCTCCTCGCAATGGGCTCAGTCTTTATTCTGCCAAACTTAATCATGCTTCGCTGATTGATGGTATCCGCTTAGCTAGCGCACAAAACAATGCCTCAGTTCATCTGTTTGATCACACACAACTTGACTCATTGCTTAATGTACTTAAAGAAGATACAAAACCTCTTAAGCTCATCGTGACCGATGGCGTCTTTAGCATGGATGGAGATTTAGCACCCGTTAAAGAATTACTAAAAATAGCAGAACAACATGATGCTCTTTTGTTGGTAGATGATGCTCATGGATTTGGTGTGCTAGGCGAGCAAGGTCATGGCATCTTAGAGCAAGAAAACATTCGCTCTGATCGAATTATTTATATTGGTACCCTAGGCAAAGCTGCTGGTGTTAGTGGAGCATTTATTTGTGCTCAAGATTATTTTATTGAATGGCTTATTCAAAAGGGGCGCCCCTATATTTACAGCACTGCTACCCCGCCAGCCATTGCGCACACATTAGTCAAAAGTTTGGAGATCATCGAAGGAGATGAAGGTAAAAAGCGTCGCGCACAACTATCTCGGCTTATTAAGGTATGGCAAGATGAAATGACATTTGCAGGCTGGACTAAATCTCCCTCTTGCACGTCCATTCAGCCTGTCATCTTAGGCAGCAATGCGAGTGCGCTCATGGCTGCAAAACTACTAGATGATGCGGGATATTGGATCCCAGCAATTCGTCCGCCAACTGTTCCCGTAGGTAGTGCCCGCTTACGCATCACTTTTTCAGCAAACCATAGTGTTGATGATGTGCGCGAACTTATTCGTACCTTAAAAGATATTGAGCAAAAGATCCTTGAGAAAAATTCCACATGAGTAAGGCATCAGGATTCTTTGTCACTGGTACTGATACAGAGGTTGGCAAAACCTTAGTCAGTGCTGCGTTGATTCTGAAGCTTCGAAACCAAGGGCTTAATGCAATGGGATTTAAACCTGTAGTTGCAGGTACGTATCAAAATAGCAATGGCAGCACTCTCAACGAAGATATCGAAACTTTGCGCATTGCTTCTGACCTAAAGCCTGGGCAAGTAGACCTATGCCCATATGTATTGGATACTCCTGCAGCACCTCATTTAATTGCAAGCAAACAAGGGATTTGCCTTGATCTAGACACTATTTTGCAGGCCTTTCAACAGATTCAAAATCAAAGCGACTTGATTGTTGTAGAGGGCGCTGGAGGATTTTTGGTTCCCATTAATGATCGTGAGGATCTAGGTAATCTTGCACAGCAGATCGCTTTACCGGTCATCTTGGTAGTGGGAATGAAATTGGGCTGCATCAATCATGCTCTGCTCACTCAAGAAGCGATTAAAGTCCGTGGATTAAAATTGGCTGGATGGGTAGCTAATTCCCTATCGATTGAAATGCCATTGCTACAAGAAAATATTACTTCACTTCAATCCAAAATCCATGCGCCTTTTTTAGGATTGATTCCTGTTCTACCAAAAGCACTTCAAAAAGCAGATAACAGCCCTTATTCAATTGAAGCACTTGATTTTGCTGCAGAGCACATTCAAATACCAAACAATAAGATCCTTTAAGTTATCGCTTGAGGTGCAACCGGCAAGACTTTCAGATAAGATAAAGGCATGCATTTACTTCCTGAAATCACCGATTCTGCAGAAGCTATCCAAGAAATTCGGCGCAATATTCATGCTCATCCTGAATTGCGTTTTGAAGAAAACCGCACGGCCGACTTAGTTGCAGAAGCACTTTCTAGCTGGGGTATTACGGTTTATCGAGGCATGGGTAAAACTGGAGTTGTAGGCAGACTAGATGGTGATCTGGGACTGGGCAAGATGATCGGATTACGTGCCGATATGGATGCACTCCCACTGCAAGAACATAATAATTTTGCACATACCTCCCGCAATGCAGGCAAGATGCATGCTTGTGGTCATGATGGTCACACTGCAATGTTGTTGGGTGCTGCGCAATACCTTTCAAATCATCGTGACTTCAAAGGCACCGTGATATTCATTTTCCAGCCAGCTGAAGAAGGTGGTGCTGGTGCAAACGAAATGATCAAAGATGGTCTCTTTACAGAATTCCCTTGCGATGCGGTGTTTGGTTTACACAACTGGCCGGGATTAGCTGAAGGTCATTTTGGCGTGACATCAGGCCCGATGATGGCATCAAGTAATTCATTTGAAATTACTATTACAGGCAAAGGTGGTCATGCTGCCTTACCTCACAATAGCGCAGACCCAGTATTAACTGGTGCTCAAGTTGTATTGGCACTGCAAAGCATCATCACTCGCAATAAAAAGCCCGTAGATGCTGCCGTTCTCTCAGTGACTCAATTTCACGCAGGAGAGACGAGCAATGTCATTCCTGATAGTGCATTTATTGGTGGGACTATTCGCACCTTTACGCTCGATGTACTCAATCTAATGGAGCAGCGTCTGCGAGAAATTTCTCATAGCCTTGCAACTGCCTTTGATTGCCAGGCAGAAATTGCTTTTAAGAGAAGTTATCCGCCACTGATTAATCATGATGCTGAAGTACAGTTTGCCAGCGAAGTTATGGGTGAAATAGTAGGAAAGCAAAACGTCAATACGAATATTGACCCAACAATGGGTGCAGAAGATTTTGCCTTTATGTTGTTGGAAAAACCTGGCTGCTATGTCTTTTTAGGCAATGGCGACGGGGATCATCGTTCTGTAGGACATGGCATGGGACCGTGCCATCTCCATAATCCATCTTATGACTTTAACGATGCATTGATTCCGGTGGGCGTGAGCTACTGGGTAAAACTAGCTCAACGCTACCTAGAGAAAAACTAAATCTTCTAGAAACTGAGATCTCTTAAGAGTTTGTGAATTTAGCTGGACGCTTTTCTATGAATGCAGCCATACCCTCTTTTTGATCGTTTGTTCCAAAGCAAGTGTGAAACAAACGACGCTCAAAATGGATGCCCTCTGAAAGCGTAGTTTCATAAGCAGTGTTGACTGCTTCTTTGACCATCATGGTTGTCAGTAGCGGCATATCAGCAATTTCTTTCGCAATCGCTTTTACTTCTCTCAATAAATCTTCCTTTGGAAAGACTCGAGATACCAAACCAGAACGCTCAGCCTCTGCAGCATCCATCATTCTTCCAGTTAATGCTAGATCCATTGCTTTCGCTTTAGAGACTGCACGCGGTAAACGCTGAGTGCCGCCAGCTCCTGGGGTGATACCTAATTTAATTTCCGGTTGCGCAAATTTTGCATTATCTGCAGCCATGATGGTGTCACACATCATTGCTAGCTCACAGCCACCACCTAGCGCATAGCCTGATACTGCAGCAATCACAGGCTTACGAACTTTTTGCATATGTTCCCAATTTCGGGAAATAAAATTGTGCCGATAAACGTCTTGCAAGTTACGCTTCGCCATTGCTGCAATATCAGCACCAGCAGCAAATGCTTTCTCGCTACCTGTCACAATGATGCAACCAATATTGTCATCCGCATC
>CANHLB010000005.1 GCA_947461335.1 Burkholderiaceae bacterium
ACGACCCTAAAGTTCAGCATGGGCATCAGACTTTGACCACCAGCTATTACTTTTGCATTCACATTGCTTTGCAAATGTTGCAAAGCCTCCTCAAGAGAGTAGGCACAAAAATAGTTGAATGGAGCTGGCTTCATCAATTACCCTGAAAACGCGGCTCACGTTTTTCAGCAAAAGCTTTGCGCCCTTCGTGATAATCATTACTTTTTCCAGCTGTAGCAATTAAGGCCTCAGCGAGCTCACTATCCAAGACTCCACGCCCCATAGCTACTCCATTGAGAATATATTTAGCGCCAGAAATACTTAGCGGGGCATTTGAAGCCAATAACTTAGCAAAAGAGCGTGCTGAAACCATCGGATCATCTGATAATTTCTGCTCTACCTTTTTCTTTTTACCTAAAAGCTTTTGTAACCAGCTAACTTGACTATCTTGTTCTGAAGTACCAGACATGTGATCAATAAATCCCATTTTCAATGCCTCTGGTGCGGTAAAGCGTTGTGAGCCAAATAAAATTTTCTTAGCTTGAACAAGGCCAACAAGATTTAGTAACTTCTGAGTACCCTTAACACCATAAATAATCGATAAACGTGCTGCAGGAATACCAAACTGAGAATGAGAGGCCGCATATCTAAAATCACAAGACATAGCTAAATGCGCGCCACCACCCAAACAAAAGCCACGAATCACAGCTATGGTTGGTTTACTGATGTTGGCAATAGCGTCGCAGCAGGCATCAACTGCTACCTCATAGTCCCAGACCTGCTTATCAGTTGCGCGAACTTTTCCAAATTCAGAGATATCTGCACCAGCACTAAAGTCTTCTCCAGCGCCGGTCAAGATAACAGTCCGAACATTTGCGTCTTGCTCTAGGGCTCCTAATATTCCAGGAATCGCCTTCCACATACCCAAAGTCATAGCATTTTTTGTTTTAGGTCTATTGAATGTAACTACTGCAATATGATCAGAAATCCAAATCTTGATCTTGTCGTCAACCCATACATCCATTACGTCAGAATCGGTAGGTTCAAATAAATTCGCCGTGGTGCCAATACCATAACCAAGCTTGGCATCACCTAGGCTCGTAGATGCTGGCTGTCGATGAGTAGCAGAGGGTGCTGCTACCATTGCTTGCTTTTTATATTTTGCAAAATCAATGCCTTCAGCTGGTTTCATATCTAGGCCACCAACCGCCCTGCTAAAACTCTCAAAAAAATCATCTGCATTCTTACGAGCAGTAGCATCTATGAGTCTTGAGCCTAATTGCGCAAGTTTTCCACCAACATTTGCTTTAACCGTGTAACGCAACAATGTAAGAGATTGATCTAATTCCTCTAACTCAACTTGAATTTCAGCCTTAGCAAATCCAGCCATTCCGCCTTGACCTTCACCTACCAAGGTATAGCTTGATGGAGCAATGATGTCTGATAAGGTGACATTGCCAAGAAAGCGGGCTTTAATTGGGCCGACCTTAGATACCACAACCGCAGAATAGGAAGTTTCAGATAACTTTTGCAGATCTTCGCAACCAGGTATGCTTTTTTTCAATACCTCTGGGTTATTTAGGGCATCCCAAACCACACTTCTTGATGCGTCTAAACGCGCTTCACCCACCATATCCATCTAAGTTCTCCGTTTGGAAGCTAAATAATTAATTTGCTTTTACAAGCCCTTGCAATACAGTCCGTACATTTTGCGGAATTGGGGTCGATTTATTGCTTTTACGATCAACGTATACATGCACAAAATGTCCCAAAGCAGAAGCAATGTCATCATCATTTTTAAAAATAGCGACTTCGTACTTGACACTACTAGTTCCAAGATGTGTCACTTTCATTCCAACATGTATGAGGTCTGGAAAAACAATCGGTGAAAAATATTTACATTGAGTTTCTATGACTAAGCCAATGATCTCGCTTTTAAGCACATCTAAGACATTGTGCTCAATCAAATAACGGTTGACGGCAGTATCAAAAAATGAGTAATAGACGGCATTGTTGATGTGTCCATAAGCATCGTTATCCATCCACCGAGACTGAACGTCTTCGAATGCCACAAAATCAGCACGACTTGGTGGGGACAGTTTTTTATCACTCATAAAGCCTCTTTATAAAGAAGTGCAGCATCACTTAAAGTAATTTCGCGAGGACTATTCATCAGAAGACGGGTTTGTAGCATGGCATCACTTGCGAGTTGCTCTATATCAGCCGATGTAATCCCAACATCTATCAGGCGATCTGGCAGGCCAAGCTCACCGGCTAAGCTACTGAGATACTCAGCCAATTGAGTTGCTTGCTCAATTGTTGAGCCTTGCAAACCAGGTTTAATAATTTGGCCAAGCTCTGCATACATAGCATGTGCTACTTCTAAATTGAAGCGCATCACAGGACCAAGCATCAAGGAGTTAGAAAGTCCATGTGGTACATGAAACCTAGCGCCAATGGGATAAGCTAGTGCATGAACGCCTGCTACGGGTGCATTCGTAAATGCCATGCCCGCAAGACAAGCCCCAAGCAACATATTTTCACGTGCATTAATATCATCACCACTATTCACTGCTTTATGTAGATTTCCAGCTAGCAGTCTCAGCGCCTCTTTAGCTAAACAATCTGAAAGAGGATTCTTTAAGCGTTTAGTAGTGAAAGCTTCAATGGCATGAACCATGGCATCAATACCTGTTGCAGCCGTCACATGTGCTGGTAAACCTAAAGTCAATTCAGCATCTAACAAAGCAACATCAGGCAATAGCTGTGGTGATACGACGCCTTTTTTCTCACTCTCACTCACTGTCACGATTGAAATCGTGGTTACTTCTGAACCAGTTCCAGCAGTTGTAGGAACCAATATGAGCGGTAGACGTGGACCTTTAGCCATTCCAACCCCATATATATCTGCAAGCTTTTCTTTACCTGGCGCAAGAAGTGCCACTAGTTTTGCGACATCCATTGAGCTGCCACCACCAAAGCCAACAATAAAATTCGCTTTACATTGCTGAGCAACTTTAACAGCGCTATCAATGACAGATACTGGTGGGTCAGCTTGGACATCAGAAAATATTTCAAGTGCAATATCTAACTCTTTGAACTGTGGTAAAGCCTTATTAAGCAAGCCAGCAGATAAGACCCCTGGATCGGTAATGATTAAGGCAGACTTGCCGCCGCGCTCCTGAATTCTTTTTGCAAGATTTGCAGCTCCACCTCTTTCAACAAGAATCGAGCGTGTAGAGTGAAAGTCAAATTGCATATCTTCTCCTGATGACTAGATTTTTTCTTTGAGCTTAAAGCGCATGACTTTGCCAGAACCTGTTCGAGGTATCTCCTTAACTACATGAATAGCAGCCGGGACTTTATAAGATGAAAGCTGTGTCTTTGTAAAGTCAATCAAGGCCTCAGAATCAACTGAATGCCCTTCACGTAAAACAATAAATACCACCGGAATCTCACCTAAATGCTTGTGTTCAACCCCCACTGCCGCACAATCAAGCACTGCAGGATGTCGAAGCACGGCTTCTTCAACCTCGCCAGGTGCAATGTTTTGACCGCCTCTGATAATGAGTTCTTTAAGCCTACCGGTAATAGTGAGATAGCCGTTTAAATCTGCTTTTGCTAAATCTCCAGTACGGTACCAACCGTCTTTCAGTGCGGCTGCAGTTTCTGTGGGTTTATTGTGATATCCCACCATCACATTTGGGCCGCGAACAATGAGCTCACCCTCATACCCAGCATCAAGATCTTTTCCTGTAGCAGGATCCACAATGCGAACAGCAACGCCGATCACTGGAAGCCCACATGATCCTAGAGTTCTTCCGCCTGTTGTTGAGTTCATGGTTACCATTGTTGAGGTCTCGGTAATGCCATAACCATCTAATAATTGGATATCAAAGAATTCTTCAAAACCTTTATTCAAATCTGCAGGCAAGATTGCGCCGGCTGAAATGCAAAGACGCATGCCGTTAAGCTTAATAGCAGCATCTGCTTTAGCAGATTCCAAAATATAATGGAACATAGTCGGCACACCAGGCAGAACGGTAAATTTTCCGGTCTTTAATAGCGTCAATACTTGAGTAGAGGAATACTTTTCAACAATGAACTCGCTGGCTCCGGCTGCCACTATTCCAAGCACAGAGAAATTCAAGGCATATGAATGAAAGAGCGGCAAGGGTGAAAGCACAACATCATTCTCATTCATGCCCGCTATAGGAATCCAGCATGCGGCTACCACCCAGAGCATTGAACGAACCGTTAATTGAACACCCTTGGCCTTTCCAGTTGTACCCGATGTGTACACGATGAAGGCAACGTCATCAATACTTGTACTTTCTTGCTCATCGCCTAAATTGCTATTATCTACAAGATAGTTAGAAAAATTTTCACATCCAGAAATCTCTTCATCATCTACGATGACAATCTGAATGTCTGTTCCAATCTCAGATCGAATGCCATGGATGACATCTAGCCTGTCTTTGCTAGTAATCATTATTTTTGCGCCTGAATCAGTCATTCTGTAACTGACTTCGCCAGGAGCAGCATCATGAGAAATTGGAACGGCAACAAGACCAGTTCGCACAGTACCAAAACAAGCGAGCACCCAATTAACTGAATTCGGTAGATAAATAGCAACCTTATCGCCAGGGACAAAACCTTTGCTGCGAAGCTTTTTAGCTACATTCCTCGATTGACGATTTAACTCTTTGTAACTAGCTTCCTTATGACTATCCCAATAGGCGACCTTAGAGCCATATTGTTGCGCCCTTTCCTCAAGTAATTGAGCAAGTGGCTTGATTACATCCGTCTTGATCATTGCCAATTTCCTATATTTTGAAAATTAAAGATCCTTTACTGCAAGCAATAGCCTAAAACAGTTAAAGAAGCCTCAAAGTAACTATCTTTATTAGACCATAATATGTAAATAAATATAAAAAATTAAATATTAATTAGGTATAAACACCTACTAATTTCTATAAGTTATTGTTTTAAATAGATTTTTATTAAAAACAATAAGAAATTCATAAGATTTTGAATAAATTTGATACTTGTCTTAATGAACTTATATAACTAGTATTCATTTAGTGGCACCACAACCCCAACAAAGAATCCCGAGACAAAGGAGTTTTTACATGTTCAAGAAAAAATTACTGGCATCCGTCAGCATTCTGGCGATGTCTTCAGCGCTTATATCGCAGCCTGCTACAGCTCAAATTTCTAACGATAAAGTCCGAATTGGTGTATTAACTGACATGAGCGGTCAGTTTTCACATGAATCTGGCGCAGGTTCTGTCACTGCAGTCAGAATGGCTATCGATGATTTTGGTGGGAAAGTGAATGGAAAGCCTATTGAGCTTATTTATGCAGACCACCAAAATAAACCTGACATTGGAGCTACCAAAGCCCGAGAATGGTATGACAGTGGCATTGACATGATTGCTGGATTGATTAACTCAGGTGTTGCCCTCTCCGTGACTAATGTGGCTAAAGAAAAAAATAAGATTGCCATTATTAATGGCTCGGGTAGCTCAAGACTTACAAATGAAGGTTGCACACCAGTCAGTATTCACTATGCATACGATACCTATGCGCTAGCTACTGGTACAACTAAATACCTCATCAAAGAGAAAAAATTAGATACTTGGTATTTCTTAACTGCTGACTACGCATTCGGTCATGCACTCGAAGCTGATGCAACAACAAATATCAAAGCACTAGGCGGGACAGTTATTGGATCCACTCGTTACCCAATGGATACTAACGATCACTCATCCTTTCTTTTAAAAGCTCAAGCTTCTAAAGCTCAAGTAGTTGCGCTGGCAGGTTCCGGACAAGGCTTTATTAATGCAGTTAGATCAGCACAAGAATTTGGTATTCCAAAAGGCGGTCAAACTATTGCAGGTCTTTTAGTTTGGGATACTGACGTAGATGCACTTGGATTACAAAAAGCGCAGGGAATGATTATGACCTCTGGCTTTTATTGGGACAGAACTCCTGAAACCCGTGCCTGGTCAAAACGCTTTAAAGAACTAATGGGGCGCATGCCACATATGGGTGATGCAGGCGATTATTCCTCAACGATGCAGTACCTGAAAGCCATCAAAGCTGCCGGTACAGATGAAACTGGTGCAGTAATGGCTAAGTTGAAATCAACCCCAATCAACGACTTCTTCGCAACGAATGGACGTATTCGTGAAGATGGTCGCATGGTGCATGATATGTATGTTTATCAAGTGAAGACTCCTGCGGAATCTAAATACCCTTGGGACTATTTGACGCTGAAGGAAACTATTCCTGCTGCCCAAGCTTATCGCCCTCTCAGCGAGAGCTCTTGTTACTTAGTTAAAAAATAATCTGGACTGAAATCCTAAAGAAGCCTCCTGTGGGGGCTTCTTTTTTGACAATTTACCGGTGAATACAATAACAGAAAACATTGAACCCATCATGGCAGATGCTTGCTCTGTCAGGAGAACTGTCAACATTATTGGTGACGGCTGGTCATTCATGATTTTGCGGGAATGCTATTTTGGCGTCCGCCGCTTTCAAGACTTTCAGGAAATTCTAAACATTCCTCGTGGTACCCTAACGACGCGTTTAAATAGCCTAGTCTCAGAAAATATCCTTCAGAAAAAATCCTCTGATCCGAGTAAAAAGCGTTTGGAATATCGACTGACAAAACAAGGCATTGATCTATATAAAGTCATGATTGCATTAATGGGCTATGGTGATAAATGGATAGAAGCTTCTCCAAAACAGCCGCTCAAACTCAAACATAAAACCTGCAACCATGAATCTCATCCTTTTGTTGGATGCCCTCACTGCAGACAAGAAATTATTGCTTCAGAAGTAACTTATAGAAATGGTCCGGGTTTTGGATTTGAGCCCGCATACCCAGGCCCCAAACTTCGCAAGTCGGCAGATCCTGTACTGCTTGAAAAGAGACGGCCTAGTTCGGTAGCAAGAGCACTGAGAACCATAGGAGATCAATGGGGATTTATGGTTCTCAGAGAGGCTTTCTTCAAAGTCAGAAGGTTTGATCAAATACAAAATAAGCTAGGAATTGCACCCAATACTTTAGCTAACAGATTGAATCATTTCTTAAACGAGGGAATCTTTCAAAAGGTACAGTATCAAAGCAACCCCGATAGATTCGAATACCGCCTAACACCTAAAGGGAGAGCAATTTTTTCTAGCTTTATGGCCATGCTAGCGTGGGGTGATAAATGGTTAGCAAAGGATGGTCCACCCCTAATTCTGACTCACCAGAACTGTGGCCATGACTTTACCCCATTAGTGATGTGCGACTTTTGCAAAAATGAAATACATGCGAAAGATATGGCATACGACACTACTTACAGAGATCCAAGAGCATCTATAAAGCACTCCAACTAGCGGCCTGCTAAAGACTTATCTTTTTTACTGAAATAGTTTAGGCTATAGGCTTATTTACCCAATAGTAGTTGTTTCCCTTCTCACTAATGAATACGGTGCCAATATGGATCTTCCTTTATTAAGATTTGCTCTAGAGTTTCCGGACGTCGGTCTTCGAATAGCGCTATCTTTCGGAGTGCTATCTGTCTGTTTGATCACTTTCTGGATTTTTCAGAAACTGTTCCCCAACGTACTTTTTGGTGAAGACTCTGAATACGCCGGCTATATCTATAACGCGATGGGTGTTGTATTTAGCCTCGTCTTTGCCTTCGTCACAGTATTGGTTTGGCAAAACTATAACGTGGTGAGTGATGCCATTGCTAAAGAGGCCAGTACTCTTAATAGTATGTATCGACTCTTTTCCGCCTTTCCACCAGAAGTTGAAAAAAAAGGTAGGGATGCCCTCAGAACTTATACAAAAACAGTTGTAGAGGAAGAGTGGCCGCTTCTAAGTAAAGATAAATTTAGTATTAAGGCATATGAAGACTTATTAAAAATTGATGACATCGTCATTAATCTCCAGCCACAAAACCAAGGTCAGTCCAATGCACATCAGCTAATGCTTCGTTTAGCAATCGAGGCTAACGAGTTACGACGAAGCCGAGTCTACAATGCGCACTTTGCGCTAGCCCCTCCTGCGTGGCTAGGCCTCATTAGCAGCTCACTTATTTTTCTATTCTTCGCATGTCTTTTTAAGATGCAATCAGTACGTACTCATCTGATTTTAATTTTCTTTTTAGGCCTTACGATTGTTGGGGTTCTCTATTTCATGGTGATATACATTCATCCATTCTTAGGTCCAATGGCTCTAGGTCCGGGCCCAATCGCAAATTTACTCAAAATAGCATGGGTTTATTAAGGCTATGATGAATATTCTTAAGGTGAAGCGCTAAATGTCTCCTTAAGCAATAACAACTCTCGATTGATTTCTTCATAAGGCATCAAGATATTAGGCATCTCTAAAGAGAGAATGACATAGAGCGAGAGGCCAATGAGAGCTATATATAGACCAGCCAACAACCAATCATTCTCATTTTTGACCGCCATTGTATAGCCGATCAAAAAAGCACCTACGCATAAAAGAAAGAATAGAAACCTCATCAATAGGCTAGGTGGATGCGCTTTTTGACTAATAATTCCAGTGAAAAATACGGTAGATAAGTTTTTGACCTGCGGCATGAGTATTTCATTTGCAAATGTTTGGGTTTCTGGAGGAGCATTGAGAGCTGCCCGTGATGCTTGCTCATAAATCTTGCGAGTGAGTTCTAAAACTTGATTAGCACCTTTATCGACTTCCAGCCGAGTCTTTGGATCTTTAACAATAGTTAAACGCAAATTAAGTAAATCATTCAGTGAATTTTTTAGAGTAGCCTGGTCACTGGGAGCTAAGTATTTCAGTGACTCATATACTTGCCCTAGGGTCTGCGCTTGCACTCGAATCGATTCTTCTCGAACGCTATAGCGATTAGCTGAAGTTGAGAATGTAAACCCAAGTACTAAAGCTGAAAGACCAAAAATAGCAGTGGCCAAGGAGTCTCTGACTATTACCTGACTACCGCTCTGCTTTTTTAAACGGTAGTGGCCAAAAAACCAACCCATTGCCGTAAATACAAAAATGGCAGCAGCAAAAAATAAGGGTACGTATTGAATGAGATCTAGATGTTGGTAAATGATTGAGTTCATATATTTCTAGCCTTGATTGATTTGTCTCATTCTAAGCGGTTTGCCATGTATGAATGAAAAGTCAGCTAAAGCCGGCTATCTCAATGATCTACTTTGAAATCAAATACCAGAATGCCATTTTCACCATCTCGCAGAAATGGCTCAATAAAGTTTTTGAATTCACTGTGTAATTGATCATAGTACTGGGGGTCACTTACTGCAGGAGTCCCAACATAAAAGTTTCGATCGCCCTCCGACCTAAAGGTCACAATAAATGCTTGTTCGTAACCCTTACTTAATCCCTCTAAACTACTCTGACTACCAGAAATGATGGAAGCAATATAAGGAATGCCATTGCGCTTAGATCCATTCTTAAGGGCCATAAACTGTTTCTTTATAAGCTGTCTTTGATCCTCGGTAATGTCTTCTTTATATTTAAAAAGAACAATGTGTTCAGTTCTTCCAGGACGGTAATCTTTAGCAGTAAACGCCTTTGCTTCTGCACCAGTAAGAGCCGTTTGAGAATAGGCTGTGGTGAATAAAAAAAGATTGGCAACGCATATCAGCAGTGTAAGAGCAACCCTTTTCATCTTCTAGGCTTTCTTAAGATCATAACGATCTAGATTCATCACTTTGGTCCATGCGGCGGCAAAGTCATTAATGAACTTTTGCCCAGCATCACTACTGCCATAAACCTCTGCCAATGCTCGCAACTCAGAATTAGAGCCAAATACGAGATCCACTAAAGTGCCGTTCCATTTGAGAGTCTTCGATTTACGGTCATAACCTTCTAATAATCCTTTGGAACTTGACTGACTCCAGGCAGTATTCATATCGAGCAAATTCACAAAGAATTCGTTTGTCAATGTTTCGGGGTGATTAGTAAAGACACCCAATGGGGATTGATCATAGTTTGCATTTAAGGCGCGCATTCCGCCAATCAACACTGTCATCTCGGGGGCGGTCAGCGTAAGCTGGTTTGCCCTATCAATCAAGAGTTCAGCTGCCTGATCTTCATGGCCTTTGCCAAGGTAGTTTCTAAAGCCATCGGATTTAGGTTCCAGTACAGCAAAAGACTCAACGTCGGTTTGCTCTTGGCTTGCATCAGTTCGGCCTGCTGCAAAAGATACCTTCACGCTATGGCCAGCCTTCTTAGCGGCTTCTTCAATTGCTGCAGAGCCACCCAAGACAATCAGATCGGCAATCGATACTTTCTTACCACTGCTTTGAGAGTTATTAAATTCTTTCTGAATAGCTTCAAGTGTTTGCAATATCTTTGTCAACTGGGCAGGTTGATTGACTGCCCAATCTTTTTGTGGGGCTAAGCGAATACGCGCACCATTAGCACCACCCCGCTTATCCCCTCCGCGAAAGGTAACTGCTGAAGCCCATGCCGTTCTCACTAATTGAGGAATCGACAAACCAGAATTTAATAACTTCGTTTTTAATGCAGCAATATCAGCATCATTGATTAAAGGATGATCCACCGCTGGCACTGGGTCTTGCCAGATAAGCGTTTCTTTTGGTACGAGCGGGCCTAAATAACGTGAGAGTGGCCCCATATCCCGATGGGTGAGCTTGTACCAAGCTTTTGCAAAGACATCAGCAAAGACTTGCGGGTTCTCATGGAAGTGTTTAGAGATCTTGGCATAGCTTGGATCAAACTTAAGAGACAAGTCTGTTGTAAACATCATTGGCGCATGTTTTATATTAGGATCATGTGCATCTGGCACAGTTCCCGCTCCGCCTGAACCTTTTGGCGTCCACTGATGAGCACCAGCAGGACTCTTAGTCAACTCCCAATCATATTTGAATAGGTTCTCAAAATAGTTGTTATCCCAAGTAATGGGATTAGTCGTCCAAGCCCCCTCTAAACCACTGGTAATGGTTGCATCACCATTGCCGGTGCCAAAGGTATTCTTCCAACCAAAACCCTGCTCATCAATTGGGGCAGCCTCTGGCTCTGGGCCAACATATTTAGCTGGATCTGCAGCACCATGTGCCTTACCAAAAGTATGGCCACCAGCTATTAATGCCACGGTCTCTTCATCGTTCATCGCCATACGCGCAAAGGTCTCACGAATATCTCTTGCGGCAGCAAGGGGATCTGGATTGGCATTGGGGCCTTCTGGGTTTACATAGATCAAGCCCATTTGTACTGCTGCTAAAGGATTGGCCAACTCACGATCGCCTTTATACCGCTCGTCAGCAAGCCACTTACCCTCTGGACCCCAGTAGATATCTTCAGCTTCCCAGACATCTTCTCGGCCACCGGCAAAACCAAAGATCTTAAAACCCATCGACTGCATAGCAATTGTTCCCGCGAGCACCATTAAATCAGCCCAAGAAATTTTCTTGCCATATTTTTGTTTGATTGGCCAAAGTAAACGGCGGGCCTTATCCAAGTTGCCGTTATCAGGCCAACTATTGAGAGGGGCAAAACGTTGTGTGCCAGCACCTGCGCCACCACGGCCATCTGCAATTCGATAAGTTCCTGCACTATGCCAAGACATCCTTATTAGGAATGGTCCGTAATGTCCGTAATCAGCAGGCCACCAATCTTGAGAGTCTGCCATCAGGTCATTTAAGTCTTTAATGACAGCATGAAGATCGAGACTTTTAAATTCTTTTGCATAATCAAAGCCCGGGTCCATTGGATTAATCAAGGGGGAGTTTTGATTGAGGAGCTTCAAATCTAATTGATTTGGCCACCAGTCTTTATTGCTTGGTTTTTGATGATTGCCCCCTGAAAAAGGGCATTTTGCTTGATCTGACATGATGGTGATCCTTGATTAAATTGGTGGCAAAGCTTTAATTTAGTATAGAGACAAAATATGAAAAATAGAGGGTCTGACACCGAATTAAAGCCCATATTACATCTATGGACTTTGTAGGGGTCGCCTCAAAGATGGGGATGGTGAAGCAAGTGATTTTTTTGTGACAAACAGATGACATGCACTAGTTAAGTGCCGCTCATTAGGCAAAATCTTTGAACATCTTAATAATTTGACCCTTATAGAGGGTTTATTTGGCTTTATTTCAAAAACCCAAAAATGGTGCATTCTTTTTTCAAAGTTGTGCAAGCTAATAACTCATACTAAATTTTGGAACTTAAGATACGGTATGCGCATCAAAATTACAAAAAGCCTCGTGCTCAATGCTCAAATTCATGAGGCAGAGCCGATTCCTGAAGCCCTCTTTCCGGAAGGGGAGTATCTTGCCAACCTCACACCTGAAGGCAAGATAGAGGTCATCAATACAAAAAAGATCAAAGCCTTATTTTCTTTTTCACAATTTAGAGAAAAAGTGTCTCAGGGCGACTTCATTGTGATGGAAGCCTAAACCGCTTTAATGGTCTAGATCTAGGCTCTGTACTAAGCTGGCAAGCTTTACCAAAGAATCAAAGGAATTGGACTTACTAGCCTCCACATCTAGATTCTCCCAATTAAATTCTAAAGAGAAGTGGGCTGATTCAATAATCAGCTCGTAACTTGAAGAAACCTTATTGTTGGGATTAGCATCCAACTCTTCAGTAATGGGCACTTTAATTACTGCAATAGCATCAAGCAGCATTTCTACTTCTGATGATGTCAGATGCCTATTGTGTAAAACGTCATCCGTTCTCTTAATCGAAAGCCTTGATGTCTCGTCAATGATAACTTCATATTGATTGAGACCTAAGTCAAACCAAACCGTTAATTCAAGAGCGATTGGATAAGTTTTCATTTAATCTACCTCATCAGCATGGGGTTCATCGAAATGCAGCTTATGGGGCTTTTGCTGAGCATCTAGCTGAACCCACTTGCTTTGCTGCATTCTATATTGACAATCTTCTGCATGATTTTCAATTAAACCAAAAATCACTGTCGTTGAAATCTTGCAGTACTGACATCGATAAGCATGTTGATGCTCTTCAATTTTTTCCTGGGGGTAGTCAATATAGAAGGGTTTCATATGGGAATTTCCGTGGAATTACAGATTCTGAAACCATCTTACACCTCATTAATATAATAGCTAGCAGCTTGCTACGATGTAATTTGAGTTACCCTATTGGGGTAAATCAACAACTTGATACCTACTGGAAGCCCTATGGATTTACTGCCTTGCATTGAATTAGAAACACAAGCAAACCCAACTGCCGCCGTAATTTGGCTTCATGGCCTAGGGGCGGATGGAAATGATTTTGTTCCTATCGTTTCAGAATTAGATCTTGCCGGCTGCCCTGGCATTCGATTTATTTTCCCTAGCGCACCGAGTATGCCAGTCACCGTCAATGGTGGATATGTCATGCCTGCCTGGTATGACATTATTGGGCGTAACTTAGTAGATCAAGAAGATGCTCCTGGTATTTTGAAATCAGCATCTTCAATTGTGCAACTCATCGAGCATGAAGCGGCTCGTGGCATTGCTTACGACAATATTGTTTTGGCGGGCTTCTCCCAAGGTTGTGCGATGGCCCTGCAAGTTGGTCTTCGCTTTCCGCAGAGACTTGCCGGAATAATGGCGCTTTCAGGATATCTACCACTAGCAATGACTCTCGCTACCGAGAAGCATTCAGCTAACCAAAACACGCCTATTTTTATGGCTCATGGAGAATATGACGCCGTGGTTTCACCAGAACGCGCTCAAGCTTCTTGTGCCTTGCTTGAAAAAATGGCTTATTCGGTTAACTGGAACGAATACCCCATGGAACACTCTGTTAATCGTGAAGAATTAGCTGATATCTCACGCTTCTTACAACAAGTACTTGGCTCTAAATGAACTATTAGAGTAATCCATCGGCAATTAACTTAATACTTGCAACTAGCAAGAAAAATTGCACGATACGGTAATACCACTTCATTGAAATTTTTTCTGCCAAGTAAAAGCCTAGGTAAACACCAATCGGTACACAAGGTAGCAAAATCACTGAGGTGGCTAACTGTTTGAAATTAAGAAGCTCTAAATAAGCATATGGCCCTAACTTCCCAAAATTAATCATTGCAAAGAAAATGCCCAAGGTAGAGGTATATACCATGGGTATAAGCTTTTCTCTCAACATAAAAATCGTGATGGGTGGCCCACCATTGTGCGCGACAAAAGAAGTAAAGCCGGAGGTCAAACCCATTAAACGGCCTAACCAAGGATAAGGTTTAGCATCTTTTAAATCAAAATGAGATGTCACTAGCATCTGAATTAAGAAGAGCATGATGAAGATGCCAACCGAAAGTGTTAAGACTTTTGGGGTGATGATCGTAAAAAAGATCATTCCTAAGAGCATACCTCCAAAAGCAGGCGGAACAATGAGTTTCAAAATCCGCCAATCGGCATTCTTAATAAACCGACGCAAACCCACTAAATCAATAGCAATTAAAAGCGGTAGCAAAATGGCCAATGCTTCATTGATGCTGGACTGGCTTGCCATCAAGGGTAGGGAAAGTACACCTAAACCAGCACCAAAGCCACTCTTGGAAATGCCAACAACAATGACACTCGCAATAGCACAAATAAAGAAGGCGAATGAATGCGCATGAAATGATTCAATTACTGGAGCGCTAAGGGATTGGAGCATCGTGCAATACTAACAAATGAATCTCGATTGAACAGAAAAACAAAGGGGGCTTAACAGCCCCCTACTTCTAAAATTAGGAAACTTAAAGTTTCTTATTAAAACTAAATTGCGCAAATGCTTGCTCTGCTACATTAAACCACTGCGCCTCCATATTTCTAAAGGCTCGATAGTCTTCAAAAATCTTTTTGAACTGAGGATTCTTGGCGGACTCTTCTGCATAAGTTTCTTGGCTAGCCTTAAAGCAGGCTTCCATGATAGAAGTATTGAATTTACGCAAGACTGCGCCGTTTTGAATAAGGCGCTGTAGAGCTGGTGGATTTAAGGCATCGTATTTTGCACACATGTCGGTGTGCGTTTCGTAACAAGCTGCCTCCCATGCCGCTTGATAAGCAGGAGGTAATGATTCCCATTGCTTCTTATTGACCAAGAAGGATAAGCCTGCCGCCCCCTCCCAAAAAGCTGGGTAGTAATAATTTTTTGCTACTTTTGCTAAGCCCAATTTTTCATCATCGTATGGGCCTACAAATTCTGCGGCATCAATTGTGCCCTTTTCAAGAGCTGAATAAATTTCACCTGCAGGTAACTGCTGAGGTACTACACCTAATTTCGCTAGCACCTGCCCTGCAAAACCAGCAATACGGAATTTCAAACCTTTGAGATCTTCAGGGGTCTTGATCTCTTTCCTAAACCAACCACCCATCTGAGTCCCAGTTTGGCCACCCAAGAAATTGACGATGTTATAGCTGGCATAGAGCTCACGCATCAACTTCATACCATTGCCATAAAGCATCCAAGCAGATTGTTGTCGTGCAGTTAAACCAAAAGGAGCGGCAGTATCAAAAATGAAGGCGCTATTTTTTCCCAAATAGTAGTAACTAGCCGTATGCCCACACTCAACAGTACCGTTTTGAACTGCATCAAGCACTTGCAAAGCAGGCACCACTTCACCAGCGGCAAAAACTTTAACATTAAATTTGCCATCAGTGGCTTTACGTAAAGAGTTAGCAAATACTTCAGGCGCACCAAATAAGGTATCCAATGATTTAGGAAAGCTCGATACCAAACGCCAATTTAAGGTTGGTAAATTGTCCGCAATTGCAGGGGCACCTAGAGCAGCAGCACCTGCACCAATTGAAGCTTTCTTTAGAAATGAACGTCTTTGCATTGCAATCTCCCTCTTCAGTATTTTTAGTATTTACTGCATTTCTATATTCTATAAGTAGATTTATTTTCCACCAATTGTCATCGATCCGAGGAGGATCGATCCGGTCTCTTTGCCACCCCGGATTAAGGTATCACTGCCAATTAACTCAATATCTAAAAGCATATCGCGCAAATTGCCAGCAATCGTCACTCCTTCAACGGGGAATTGAATTTCTCCATTCTCCACCCAGTACCCAAAAGCACCTCGTGAATAATCACCCGTAACATAGTTCACGCCCTGTCCTATCAATTCAGTTACCAATAAGCCAGTCCCCATTTCTTTTAGTAAAGCGGCTAAACCTCCCTTGGGTGATTTCTTGCTTTGCAGCGTGAGGTGATGAGATCCACCAGCATTACCAGTGGTCTTCATTCCTAATTTACGTGCTGTATAAGTAGATAAAAAATAACCTTCTAAAATTCCTTTGTTGACCACAGTGCGTGCACTGGTCTTTACACCTTCTTCATCAAATGGTGCGCTACCAGCCATTGCTTTAAGGTGTGGGTTTTCAAAGAGGCTGACATGCTTAGGGAGAACTTGTTTTCCCAAGCTATCAAGTAAGAAACTCGAACGTCTATAAAGGGCGCCGCCTGTAACTGCTTGCACTAAGCCCCCTATTAGTCCAGCCGCCAAAGGTGCTTCAAATATCACCGGGCAGCGGCGGGTTGTGATCGCTCTCGCTTTCAGGCGTGAAAGTGCTCTTTGCGCAGCGTATTTACCGATAGCAGCAGGATCGGCTAATTCTTCCGGGATGCGGGAGGTGGAATACCAATCATCACGCTGCATGTGAGCTTGCTTACCACCTTCGCTAGCAATTGGCGCACAAGAAATATAGTGGCGTGAATAAGGATATCCCCCCATAAAGCCATGACTTGTACCCATCATAAAATGAGCGTGATGCGCAGACACCGAAGCGCCATCACTATTCTGAATTTGTTTGCTGACTGAAAAAGCAGCGCCTTCTGCAATACGCGCAATTTCTACTGCCTGCGAAGCTTCAATATTCCATGGATGGAATAGATCTAAATCCAGTGGATTTTTCTCCAAGAACTCTCGTTCAGCCGGACCTGCACACGTATCTTCAGCTGTGTGCTGTGCAATATGATATGCAGCATCAACAGTAGCCTTTAAGGATGTCTTAGAAAAATCACTAGTACTGGCACTTCCACGATGTTGTCCTATGTATACCGTGAGGCCTACTTGCTTATCAAGACTCTGTTCAATCGTCTCTACCTCACCCTTGCGGACCGTTACGGATAGACCCTGACCCTCGGAAACCTCAGTTACAGCGTCTGAAGCGCCCCTTCTTTTGGCCTCTTTGAGCAAAAAATCGACTATTTCTTGAAACTGATTAGATGTATATGTAAACATGTCCTAATAATAGCTAGAATAGAAACATGAAGCATACCGAAGCTTGGAATCGAAGCACCCCGAATGAAGTCAAAATTGGCCTGATCTCCATTTCTGATCGAGCCAGTAAAGGTGTTTATCAGGATGAGGGCATTCCCGCCCTGCAAAACTGGCTGATAAAGGCCATCAGTAATACCTGCACCTTTCATGAGCGCCTCATTGCAGATGAATCTGAAATCATCACCGAGACCATTGTGGAGTTAGTCGACGAACTAGGGTGCGATCTAGTGCTCACAACGGGCGGCACAGGCCCCTCTAGAAGAGACCTAACCCCAGAGGCTACCCGTGATGCCGGAACTCGTGAAATGCCAGGTTTTGGCGAGCAAATGCGTCAAATTAGCCTCAATTTTGTACCTACAGCAATTTTGTCGAGACAAACTGCAGTTTTAAGAGAAATTGAAGGTCATGCCGCCCTAGTGATCAACTTACCCGGGCAACCCAAGGCAATTGCTGAGACGCTTGAAGGCCTCAAGGATGAAAATGGCAAATCCATTATTCCTGGCATCTTTGCCGCAGTCCCTTATTGCATTGATCTCATTGGTGGACCCTATATAGAAACCAATGAAGAGCTTATTAAGGCGTTTAGACCTAAGAGCGCCATTCGGAAATAAACTCTTTAAGTATTAGCCATCCATTTACTTTTACTGCGGTAATGGGACGATAAATTTCTCACGGTAGTACTTGAGCTCTTCAATAGACTCTTCAATATCAGCTAAAGCAGTGTGTGCCTGATTTTTAGTGAAGCCTTTTACTAATTCTGGATGCCAACGCTTACATAACTCTTTTAAGGTTGATACATCAATATTTCGATAATGAAAGTAGGCCTCTAACTTTGGCATGTACTTCGCCATAAAGCGCCGATCTTGGCCAATAGTATTGCCACACATCGGCGAAATTCCAGCTTTGATATATTGCTTTAAAAAAGTAATGCACTCTGCCTCAACAGTGGCTTCATCCATTGTGGAGGCTTTGACCTTATCAATCAGGCCTGAGCGACTATGAGTGCCTTTGTTCCAAGCATCCATGGCATCTAAAAGTGCATCATCTTGATGAACCACCCAGACAGGGGCTACAGCAATAGTATTGAGGTGGGCATCTGTGACAATAATGGCAATTTCCAGAATTCGCTCAGTTTCGGGGTTTAAACCCGACATTTCCATATCCACCCAAATCAGGTGCTCATTGGCCGGTGCTGATTTAATCTCAGTCGTGTTCGTTTGTTCGCTCATATCTATAATGATCTCATGACATTCACAATTATTTTTTTAATCGCCTTTATTGCTAGTTTTGGCCTGCGCCACTGGCTATCTCAACGTCAAATTCGCTATGTTGCCCAGCATCGCGATCGTGTTCCTCCAGAATTTGCTGAAAAAGTAAGTCTAGCTGAACATCAAAAAGCAGCTGACTACACGATAGCCAAATTACGCCTCGGTATTTTAGAAAACGGGGTCAGCGCCGTCATTTTAATTGCCTTCACCTTATTGGGTGGTCTGGAGATTCTGAATATTGCTTTGCTGCAGTTATTAGGAGAAGGAATCCCACAGCAAATGGCTTTAATAATCTCTATCGTCATCATCTCTGGAATCATCGATATCCCCTTCTCTTGGTACAAACAGTTCTACTTGGAAGAGCGCTTTGGTTTTAATCGCATGACTAAGAAATTGTTCTTCAGCGACATGATCAAAGGGATAGGAGTTGGCGGTGCTATTGGCACCCCATTACTCTGGATCATTTTGACCTTGATGGCGCAAGCGGGAGATCTCTGGTGGCTCTGGGCATGGGGTGTCCTCACAGCATTTAGTCTCTTAATGCAATGGATCTACCCTAGCTTTATCGCCCCACTCTTTAATAAATTTCAAGCGCTTGAAGAGGGTCCTTTGAAAACCCAAATTGAAGCGCTACTGACGCGATGTGACTTTGCAAGTCAGGGCTTATTTATCATGGACGGTAGCAAACGTAGTGCCCATGGCAATGCATTCTTTGCCGGCATGGGGAAAGCCAAGCAAATTGTGTTCTTTGATACTTTGATTGAAAAACTCAATCCAGATGAGGTGGAGGCTGTTCTTGCCCATGAACTAGGTCACTATAAGCGCAACCATATCCGTAAGCGCCTCTTAGCTACTTTTGCCCTGAGCTTTGGCATGTTTGCCCTACTAGGCTGGATTAGTACTCAAGTCTGGTTCTATAACGATTTAGGAGTAATGCCTAACCTCAATGGCTATAACGGCGGCTTGGCACTAGCCCTTTTTATGTTGGTATCACCAGTATTTAGTTTTTTCTTTACGCCCCTTGCTAGTCTTGCATCACGCAAACATGAATACGAAGCAGATGGTTTTGCCGCGGAAAAGTCTTCTTCTAAAGATCTCATTTCTGCTTTAGTAAAGTTGTATCAAGATAATGCGTCAACACTGACCCCCGATCCAATCTATACCGCTTTTTATAGTTCACATCCGCCTGCTCCATTGCGGATTGCCAACTTGCAGCGACTTAGCTAATCAGTCGGCTAATGGAACAGTTTCATGCACTACTCACTGCTTCTTATGGAAGACACTACTTAGCACAGCGTTTAGTCACAGATGGACATGGTGATAAAGCACCTAGTGGTCCTTTAATTCAGGTCAGTACACCTGCTAAGCAGCACGTTGGTGCTGTAGGTGATCGCATGCTACTTGAGATGACTTCTGTCGATCAAGCACGCATTATTCAAATAGAGCCACGTGAAAATATTCTTTACCGATCAGACGCTTTTAAGAGCAAGATTATCGCCTCTAATGTTGATCAAATTTTGGTAGTACTTGCAACACAACCTGCTTTTTCACCTGACCTTTTAGGTAGGGCAGTAGTCGCTGCAGAAACCAATCAAATTGGTTTGCATATTCTCTTGAATAAATGCGATCTCAAAGATCATTTGGAGCACGCTCGAAAAATCATCGCGCCTTATGCGCGCATGGGCTATCCAGTGAGTGAGGTATCAGCTAAGTTTGATCCCGTATCAATTGATGCTCTTCAGTCAGCACTAAGAGGTAAGGTTTCTGTATTTGTAGGGCAATCTGGTATGGGTAAATCGAGCTTGCTAAATGCCTGGGTGCCCAATGCTGCCGCCCTTACACAAGAGTATTCAGTGCGCTTGGATACTGGCAAGCACACCACTACCGCTTGTCGTTATTTTGAACTACCCGAAGCTTGGGGAAGAGATGAATCCGGCAAGCTGGGTGCACTCATTGACTCTCCGGGCTTTCAGGAGTTTGGTTTAGCGCATATGTCAGTAAGTGAATTGCAACATGCCTTTAGAGAATTTAAAGACTTGCTAGGTAAGTGCCGCTTTCATAATTGCGCACATCAATCGGAGCCTGATTGTGCAGTACGTGCAGCAGTAGACAGAAATGAGATTGCGCCGGAAAGGCTGGCGTTATTTAGGCAACTACGGTCGGACTCAAAAACAGCAGATAAGCAAATTCAGGGAATTAGCCAAGCCAAAGAGCGATGGTCAGCATTAGCAATAAAGCCATCCAAGCGATAACCAAGCGCCATACCAATCCTACTGCGGAGCGCATTGTGCGTTCAGTAGGCTCCAGGCCTACCTCATAGATCAGCGGCTCACCAGCTTCAGCCATACGCAAAGCCTCATCACTATCAGGCTCACTTAAGGGTTCACCTAAACGTACACCGAGAGCACCACTGCCTGATGCCAAAATCACCGCAGATAATGGGTCAGACCATTTCTGGGTGAGGTAACGCCAAGCATACACAGCGCCTTCAAAGTTACCTACAATCGCAAAGCCCATTGCAGTAATCCGTGACGGTATCCAATCAAGTACATAGAAAAAGTGACGGGCAGATTCACTCAAGTTGAAGTCACCGCGTTCAGACCAACGCTGTGCAGCAATATCAGCCAAACGATAAAGCACAACACCCGCAGGACCCATTGGCATCATGAACCAGAACAACACACCAAATACATGGCGATGCGAACCAATGATGGCGCGTTCAAGCGCTAAAGAAATGACTTCAGCCTCTGAGAGGTGCGATGTATCTAAGCTTGGACCATACCACTCACCTAAGGCAAGACGTGCTGCTGGTAAATCATGGGCCTCAATGGCTTCATGAACCAGAGTAAAAGAATGGCTGAACTGACGAAAGCCAAAAAACAAATAGGCAATCACTACGTTCCACAAGAAACCCAAGATAGGATAAGTCACCATACAGGCGACATAGACTAAAAATACTAAGAATGTCGGCAAAATGAATGCTACTAAACAAGCCATCCGAGCACCGACTGGACTTGCTCCCTCTTCGGTCTTGCCGCCGAATTCTCCAGCGACCCAATTGAGCCAACGGGTGCACATGCGCACAATCCAATGGCTAGAGCTTACTGGGCGATATTGCTCAGCAATGAGGGCGAAGAGGATAGAAAAGAAAGTCATACTTTTAATAAATGATATAGGTTTCGTAACATTCCCGCTGTAGCACCCCAAATAAAGCGGTTCTCATAAGGCATTGAATAAAAACGGCGCCCACCCTGCTCGCTTTGCCAAAGCCTGACTTGATGATTTTGAGGGTCTAGCAAAAAACTCAAGGGGACTTCAAACACATCGGCGACCTCAAACTCATCTAAGATATATTCCGCCTGAGCCTGAACCAATCCCACTACTGGAGTCACACTATAGCCAGACACTGTTAAGTATTGGGGTAAATGACCAATAATCTCTACGCGACTTCGATCCAAACCAATTTCTTCTTCACTTTCGCGCAAAGCTGTCTCATTTGGACCTTCATCCTCAGGATCCATTCGACCCCCAGGAAAACTAATTTGGCCTGCGTGATCGCGCAAATGATTCGTTCGCTGCGTCAACAAAACCCACAAACCATCTTCCTTCAATAGCAAAGGAATTAGTACTGCTGCTCTAGTCACCTTGCCAGCAGCCTTGCGTTTAGCAATGATGTCGGATGCGATCACGTGACGGTTCTCATCAGTAATTTCTGGCTCCCAATCTGGAGGAGCCTGAAAGCGGGCTTTCAAAGCCGCTGGTTCAAGACGCTCTTTGGGCACTTTGATCTGACTGTCACAAACCTCATAAATCGGAATCGCTTGTGCGTCAAAGCCTGGGGGTGATGCCACATTGATGACATCTTCTTCAGGTTTGGGAGTCTTG
>CANHLB010000006.1 GCA_947461335.1 Burkholderiaceae bacterium
CTCTTTGCGTACAAGGGAGCAACCGTTGTGTTGGTGACGATATATATAGATGTGGCTTTTTCACAAGCGCTAAAGAGGTTTGCTTGGTCAATAAGATCGTCACCAATATAAATTGGGTAACTACGGTTACCAAGATCAACTTCAAGTGTTTTCATCATAGTATTCAAGCGGACAGTTCAAGCTGCATGATTAAGGTATTGACTAATTGATTAACGCTGGGCTTACCAGTTTCAATCACATGGTCAGCGATTTCGCGATACAACGGATCCCGAATAGAGTACAAGCTTTCCAGAATTTTTCTTGCATCACCATTTTGCAATAAGGGGCGACCTTCCCCTCCTTTGGTGCGATACCAAAGTTCAACAGGGTTTGCATGCAAATAAATGACCGTGCCGCGCTCGTTCAACATTTGCCGATTTTCCGGAGATAAAACTGCACCACCGCCAGTTGCTAAAACAATGTCATGCTCAGCGGTAATTTCACGGATTGTTTGCGCCTCTCTTTTTCGAAACCCTTCTTCACCTTCCATTTCAAAGATGACAGGAATTTTTACACCACAGCGCTCTTCGATGACATGATCGGCATCTAGGAAACGACGCCCTAATTTCTTTGCAAGTACTTTTCCTACGGTCGACTTACCCGCGCCCATGAGGCCGATGAGAAAGATATTTTTTGTCAAAGAGTTCACCCTTTGATTTTATTAGGGTTTGTCGAGAACGGTAGGGGTTAGGAAGACAAGAAGCTCGGTTTTGTCGCGTAATTTAGATTTATGGCGAAATAAATGACCAATGAGGGGAATATCTCCCAATAATGGGATCTTGACTTCGTCATCTCGTTCGGTAGTTTGGAAAATTCCACCGATGATGGCGGTTCCACCATTTTCAACGGTGACCTCTGAACTAAGGCTTTTTGTATCAATGGCATACCCCTGTTCAGTTTTCATGCCAACGGTATCTTTATTGATGCCAACCAACATTGATATTTTTCCATCAGGGTGGATTTTGGGTAGGACTTCTAGGCGTAAATTGGCTTTTCTAAATTGCAACTTACTGCCATTTTGAGAACTTGTTTGATAGGGGAGTTCTGTACCCTGCTCTATAGTGGCCTTTACTTGGTCGCCAGTCATGATGCGTGGATTAGAAAGTATCTTTCCCTGCCCATCAGACTCAAGCGCTGACAATTCCATTTGTAAAAGACGACTAGCATTTCGAGAGACGAGAGTTGCAGCTATAGTGGCGGGGTTATACCCATTAATACCAAGACCACCTAAATCCATATTGCTTGATATTTTTTGTTCTGGGATGCCGTTAAGTGAACTTGCTTGGTAGCCAAGCTTAGTTCCTAGTTCACGGGCGAAGCGCTCATCCGCCTCGACAATACGAGCTTCAATGAGTATTTGACGAGGGCTATTGATGTGATCTCCCCCGAAAGGAAGCGCAGCATCTTCACGACGGTGTTTTTGAAATGCGGCAATTTCAGAGTGTGGTCCAATCCAGTAAATATCACCATTTCTGACAAGGCGTAAGCCTCTGCTGGCGACGATGGAGTGCAGAGCGGTTTGCCACGGAGTGTTATTCAGATCAATCGTTATCTTGCCTTTAATGGACTCGCTGAGCAAGAAGTTGGTGTTACCAAGCTTTGCAAGAACTTGTAAAAGCTCCACGACTTCAATATCCGTAAATTGCAGGCTAATAGGCGTGCTGAGTAAATCTTGTGTTGATGGATTTACTCGCATAGGCATGATTGAAAAAGTCAGCATGAAGACTAACCCAAGACCAAATCGTTTTAATTCAATAGTCATGCTTTTTGGAGCCTGAATCATTCGGTTTGAAAGGGCTTTAAAACGATGCTCTTCCCTTGAGGGTGGGTGAGGGTGGCACTCTCTTTTGTGATCTGTGTCAGTCGCCAATCGCCCAGAGTAAGTACACCTTTTTCAAAGGCAGCAGAATGTTTCCCAACTTGGAAAAAGGCTTGCTGAATTGACCCCATTTGACTTGTCCCTAAATAACGCCAGCGCCGCAGTTCTGCTTCATGAGAAAGCGGCTGAACTTTAGCAATTACCCTCTGAGGCACTTTATTTTCCTTTAGTGAGTGAATACTTACTTCTAATAAATCAATTTCCTCATATAAGTCCTCTTGACCACTTTCAAGTTCTTTGCGCATGAGGGCTAATTCCTGGTGAAGCTCAGAAATTTGCTTTTGTGATGCTTCTGCAATTGCTTGTGCATTCAAAGCAATAGATTTGTAGGCAAGGAATAAAAGAATGCACACACCTGTCAGGCAGGCCCCCAACAGCAAAAAAGTCCCCAAATTACGAGTTTGAAAGAACCAGCTTGAATCTTTCAAGGATGCAATATCAAAGGGTCTTTTATGTAGTTTTTGAGAATTCTCAGGCGCTGTTTTAGGGCGCTCAGTCTTGCGTATTCCATGAGGATCAGGAATGGCTGGATCATCACCAAGTTCAC
Organism: Burkholderiaceae bacterium; assembly: GCA_947461335.1. Taxonomy (GTDB): domain Bacteria; phylum Pseudomonadota; class Gammaproteobacteria; order Burkholderiales; family Burkholderiaceae; genus Polynucleobacter. Next base: position 2,466 of record CANHLB010000006.1, read on the forward strand.
TGAGTATTTCATCAAACGAGCGGGGGGAAATGTGGCGAGCGGGCATGCCGATATTGTTTAGGCTAGTTTGAGTGATGCCTATCAGCTTAGATTGAAGATGGTGTCGGAAAAATGCCTTAGGCTGCAAAAAACAGGGGTTTTGGAGCTTTTAAGCAAATTACTTAAGCACCCTATAATTTGACCTTATGGCTCTAACTCCAAAAGACAAGCCGGCACTAAACCAGCGGCCAATACGTCCACTCGACAAGCGCCCTCAGAAATCATCTAGCAATCCCCTCATTAAGGCTTTGCTCATTATTGGAGTTGTATTCGCTTTGGTAGTGATGCTGATGATGGGCTATGCATTTTTGGTGGCTAAACCCAATTTACCCAAAATCTCTGCTTTAACTGATTACAACCCTAAAACACCTTTGCGTATTTATACGGCCGATAAGGTTTTGATTGGAGAGTTTGGTGAGGAGCGACGCAAGGTAATCCCTCTAGATGAGATTCCTAAAAATATGCGTAATGCGGTATTGGCAATTGAGGATGATCGTTTCTATTCGCATGGTGGCGTCGACTATATAGGTATTTTAAGAGCGGCAGTAACGAATTTGCGTGGTCATCTTTCTCAGGGCGCCTCGACGATTACGATGCAGGTTGCCCGCAACTTTTTCTTAAGTAACGAAAAAACCTTTAGTAGAAAAATCTATGAAGTTTTGTTAGCCTGGGAAATCGAGTCACAATTAACAAAAGACAAGATTCTTGAAATTTATATGAATCAAATTTTCTTGGGTCAGAGGGCTTTTGGGTTTTCCAGTGCGGCGCAGATTTATTTCGGTAAAGATTTAAAAGACATCACCATTGCAGAATCTGCAATGTTAGCGGGATTGCCTAAAGCTCCTTCTGCATATAACCCTGTCACCAATTTCCGCCGGGCCAAAATTCGACAAGAATATATTTTGCAGCGCATGCGTGACCTCGGATATATCACCTCAGAGGATTATCAGAAAGCCATGATTGAGGAATTGCATATCCGAGGCTTGGGAAATGAATTTTCAGTGCGCGCTGATTTTCCTGCCGAAATGGTTCGTCAGTTATTGTTTGCTCAGTATGGCGAGGCTATTTACTCCCAAGGAATCGATGTCTACACGACTATCTTGAAGGCTGATCAAGATGCAGCTTATAAAGCGGTCCGCCGCGGAATTTTTGAGTATGACTTACGCCATACTTATCGCGGACCAGAAGGCTTTATTGATTTACCTCAGGACCCTATAAAACGCCAGCGTGCGATTGATGAAGCCTTGCTTGCCTATCCTCAATTAGACGACTTGCAGTCTGGTGTAGTGCTTGATGTCAAGCCAAAAGAGATGCAAATCATGATTGCCACCGGTGATACGATTACTCTAAAAGGCGAGGGAATGAAGCTTGCATCTGCATCCATTACCGATAGCACTCAACCTAAAAAACGTTTACGTCCAGGCGCAGTAGTTAGACTGCTTTTAGATGGTGGCGTATGGAAATTAGCCCAGTTACCGCAAGTCGAAGCGGCTTTCGTTGCCATGAATGCAGAGACCGGAGCGATTTTGTCTTTAGTAGGCGGTTTTGACTTTCGTCGCAACCAATTTAATCATGTGACCCAAGCCTTACGTCAACCCGGATCATCCTTTAAGCCTTTTATCTATGCAGCTGCAATTGAAAAAGGTTTTACACCAAGCACAATGGTGAACGATGCGCCCTTATCGATTGGAAGCATGGAGACTGGTAGCCAGGCTTGGGAGCCGAAGAACTACGATGGCAAATATGACGGCATGATGCGCTTGCGCAATGCTTTAGCGAAATCAAAGAACTTAGTTTCTGTTCGCATTATTCGCGCTATTGGCCCATCTTATGCCCAAGAATATATTCAGCGTTTTGGTTTTGAACCTGAAAAACATCCCCCGTACTTAACAATGGCTTTAGGCGCAGGCTCAGTAACGCCTCTGCAAATGGCTTCTGCCTATAGCGTATTTGCAAATGGTGGCTATCGTGTAGATCCTTTCTTGATCAATAAGATGCTGGATTCCAAAGGCACAGTTTTGTTTGAGGCTAAACCCGTGAGCGTAGGTGAGGGAGCTCCGCGTGTTCTGGATGCACGCACTGCATTTGTAATGGATAGCATGTTGCAAGAGGTAACAAAGACGGGTACTGCAGCATCTGCTAGAGCCAAATTGGGACGAAGTGATATTGCTGGAAAAACGGGAACTACCAATGACTCTCACGATGCTTGGTTTGCGGGCTACAACCCTAAAATAGTTGCAATTGCATGGATTGGTTTTGATAAACCAGCAAGCTTAGGCGATCGTGAAACCGGCGGCGGCCTGGCATTACCAATGTGGATTTCCTATATGTCCACTGCTTTAAAAGATGCACCTCAAGAATCTCGTGCAGTGCCAGAGGGCGTAACTCAGTTTGATGGGGATTGGTTTATTCCAGAGTTTTCGCGTAGCGGCGGTATGCGCGAACTACAGTAGTTCGTTTTTAACATGGCCCGGCAAGCGCGTACTGTAATTCCTGGCCAAGTAATGCATGTGATGGTTCGTGGCAATAATCGCGAAACCCTTTTCTTTAGCGATGAAGATCGTCGTATCTATTTAGAGTGGTTGCGTGAAGCGGCAAAACAATTTGCTTGCTCGGTTCATGCATTCGCACTAATGCCTAACCATGTTCATTTACTGTTGACTCCTCAATACGAAGACTCGCTTGCTAAAACCATGCAGTCTTTAGGTAGGCGTTATGCCCAATATTTCAATCAACAACATCATCGCTCAGGAACCATTTGGGAAGGCCGCTATCGCTCATCCTTGATCGACCCAGATTACTTCTTGCGTTGCCAGCGCTATATAGAACTCAATCCAGTTCGAGCTGGATACCAATCCAGCCCCCAGGATTCCACATGGACTAGTTTTGCAACACATATTGGCACTAATACTGATCCATGGCTGGTTGATCACCAGCATTTTTGGAGGTTGGGTAATACCCCTTTTGAACGGCAAATGGCTTGGTCAAGTTTTGTAAAGGAAGGTGCCCCTCACTGGGAAGACAGGCAAATCACAGAATCTTTGCTTCGATCCAAGCCATGGGTGAGCGATATTTACGCTAAAAAGCTATTTAAAAATACCCCAGAGATAGCTCAAATACGCCAGCGTGGCCGTCCAAAGAAAATAAATCCATTAAATTCAAGTACTTAGAATCAGTAAGCTATTAACTCCCCATCTAGTGATAATGACTCTGTCCCTATATTAATAATACATATTGGTGCGGTGTCAAAATAAATGGGACAGAGTCATTTTATTTCTATTGCATCTGTATGGGTATTCACCTATATTTGATCCTCCAAAAGTTATCAGGCCTTTGTCGCCGCTCGGAAATAAAAATGACAACACAATTGAAAACAGATCTTCGTCCAATCGCTCAAGGTTTATACGACCCCCGAAATGAGCATGATGCCTGTGGTGTGGGATTCGTCGCGCATATCAAAGGGAAAAAATCCCACGAGATCGTTACTCAAGGATTGAAGATTCTTGAGAACCTTGATCACCGAGGTGCAGTTGGTGCGGACCCACTGATGGGTGATGGTGCTGGCATCTTGATTCAAATTCCTGATACTTTGTATCGCGAAGAAATGGCCAAGCAAGGCGTGACATTGCCACCTTTGGGTGAGTATGGCGTTGGTATGATTTTTTTGCCAAAAGAACATGCGTCACGTTTGGCATGTGAACAAGAATTAGAGCGTACTGTGCGCCTCGAGGGTCAAGTTGTATTAGGTTGGAGAGATGTGCCGGTAGATATTAAGTTGCCAATGTCTCCAACAGTACGAATGACAGAACCATTCATCCGTCAAATTTTTATTGGCCGTGGCCGTGACATCATGACCACTGATGCGCTTGAGCGTAAGTTGTACGTCATCCGTAAAACTGCAAGTCATGCCATTCAAGATTTACATTTGAAGCATGGTAAAGAATATTTTGTTGCTTCAATGTCTGCGCGAACCATTGTTTATAAGGGCCTATTGTTAGCAAATCAGGTAGGCGCTTATTACCAAGACTTGCAGGATGAACGTACCGTATCAGCACTTGCATTAGTACATCAGCGCTTCTCCACCAATACTTTCCCCGCTTGGGAATTGGCTCATCCATATCGCATGATTGCTCACAATGGCGAAATTAATACTGTTAAAGGTAACGTCAACTGGGTAAATGCACGTGAGGGTGCAATTAGCTCTCCTGTCTTAGGTGATGACTTAAAAAAATTATGGCCATTAATTTACCCAGGCCAATCAGATACGGCGTGTTTTGATAACTGCTTAGAGTTGCTAGTAATGGCTGGTTATCCGTTGGCACAAGCAATGATGATGATGATTCCTGAAGCATGGGAACAGCATGCATTAATGGATGACAATCGCCGCGCTTTCTATGAATACCATGCCGCAATGATGGAGCCATGGGATGGTCCAGCAGCGATGGCCTTTACTGATGGCCGCCAGATTGGAGCAACTCTAGATCGTAACGGCTTGCGTCCAGCGCGTTATTACGTGACTGACGATGATTTGGTCATCATGGCTTCTGAGGCTGGCGTATTACCAATTCCTGAGAGCAAGATTGTTCAAAAATGGCGCTTGCAGCCGGGCAAGATGTTCATGATTGATATGGAGCAAGGGCGCATCATTGATGACATAGAGCTCAAGAATGCGGTATCAAAAGCTAAGCCATACAAGAGCTGGATCGATGCAGTGCGAGTCAAGCTAGATGAAGTTGACGCAAGCAAGGCGGACTTGGTCGATGAAAAAACGACGATTCGCCCAGCAGCCAAATTATTAGATCGTCAACAAGCTTTCGGTTACACCCAGGAAGATATTAAATATCTCATGGCTCCAATGGCCATGAACGGTGAGGAGGCAATTGGCTCAATGGGCAATGACAGTCCATTAGCAGTTCTTTCTAACAAGAACAAGCCTTTATATAACTACTTCAAGCAATTGTTTGCGCAAGTGACCAATCCTCCGATTGATCCCATTCGCGAAAATATGGTGATGTCCTTAGTGTCTTTCATTGGGCCAAAGCCTAATTTGCTAGATACCAACAACATCAACCCGCCCATGCGTTTAGAGGTGAGTCAGCCAATTTTAGATTTTGATGACATCACTAAGATTCGTCACATTGGCCACTACACCAATGGTAAGTTCCGTTCATATGAGCTTGATATTTGCTATCCGGCAGTTTGGGGTAAGGCGGGTATCGAAGCGCGCTTGGCCTCATTGTGTGCAGAGGCAGCTGATGCAGTTCGATCTGGTTACAACATCTTGATCGTGAGCGATCGTCAGGTTGATGAGAAGCATGTGGCTATCCCAGCATTGTTAGCAACCTCTGCAATTCACCAGCATCTCGTTGAAAAAGGTTTACGTACTAGCGTTGGTCTGGTTGTTGAAACTGGAAGCGCGCGTGAGACACATCATTTTGCTCTCCTTGCTGGCTATGGCGCTGAAGCGGTTCACCCATATCTCGCGATGGAAACCTTGACCGAGATGGCCAAGGGCTTATCAGGCGATTTGTCTGGTGAAAAGGCTGTGAAGAACTTCATCAAGGCAGTTGGTAAAGGTTTGCAGAAGGTCATGTCCAAGATGGGCATCTCTACCTATATGTCTTATACCGGCTCACAGATTTTTGAAGCTATCGGTTTAAATCGCGACATCATTGATCATTATTTCAAGGGCACCCCATCTAATGTGGGTGGTATCGGGGTATTTGAAGTGGCTGAAGAAGCACTTCGTATGCATGCTGCTGCTTTTGGTAATGATCCAGTGCTGACTCATATGCTAGATGCTGGCGGTGAATATGCCTTCCGTGTTCGCGGTGAGGATCATATGTGGACTCCTGACACGATTGCAAAATTGCAGCACTCCACACGTGTTGGCGCTGAAAAGGGCTACCAGACTTATAAAGAGTATGCCAACATCATTAATGACCAGACTAAGCGTCAAATGACTTTGCGTGGTTTATTTGAGTTTAAAGTTGACCCAGCAAAAGCAATTCCATTAGACGAAGTTGAGCCAGCAAAAGAAATCGTTAAACGTTTTGCAACCGGCGCAATGTCTTTGGGTTCGATCTCCACCGAAGCCCATGCTACTTTGGCAATTGCAATGAACCGTATTGGCGGTAAGTCTAATACTGGTGAGGGTGGCGAAGATCCAAACCGTTATGTGAATGAACTCAAAGGCATTCCAATTAAAAAAGGTGAAACCCTTGCAAGCGTTTTGGGCAGCGATGTGGTGGAAGCGAACATCCCATTACTAGATGGCGATTCATTACGCTCCAAAATTAAACAAGTGGCCTCTGGTCGTTTCGGTGTAACCACTGAGTACTTGCGCTCTGCAGATCAAATTCAGATCAAAATGGCACAAGGGGCTAAGCCAGGCGAAGGCGGTCAATTGCCTGGCGGAAAAGTATCTGACTATATTGGGAAGTTGCGCTTCTCTGTGCCAGGCGTTGGCTTGATTTCTCCTCCCCCACATCATGATATTTACTCGATTGAAGATATTGCTCAGTTAATTCATGACTTGAAGAACGTCAATCCAAAAGCAGATGTCTCTGTAAAGTTGGTATCTGAAGTGGGTGTTGGTACGGTTGCTGCTGGTGTGGCAAAGGCGAAAGCAGATCACGTTGTGATCGCTGGCCATGATGGCGGCACTGGTGCATCACCACTTTCTTCCATTAAGCATGCTGGCTCACCATGGGAACTTGGTTTGGCTGAAACACAGCAAACCTTAGTGCTGAATGGTTTGCGCAGTCGCATCCGCGTTCAGGCTGACGGCCAAATGAAGACAGGTCGCGATGTTGTGATCGGCGCTTTGTTGGGAGCAGATGAATTCGGTTTTGCAACCGCACCATTAGTAGTTGAAGGTTGCATCATGATGCGCAAGTGTCATTTAAATACTTGTCCAGTTGGTGTCGCTACACAAGATCCAGAGTTGCGTAAAAAGTTCTCTGGTAAGCCTGAACATGTTGTGAACTTTTTCTTCTATATTGCCGAAGAAGCACGCGAGATCATGGCGCAATTGGGTATTCGTAAATTTGATGACCTGATTGGCCGCGTTGATCTATTGGATACCCGCAAAGGTATTGATAACTGGAAAGTGCATGGCTTAGATTTCAGTAAGATCTTTGCTGCTCCACAAGTGGCAGCAGATGTTCCGCGCTATCAAGTACTCACACAAGACCATGGCTTGACAAGTGCGCTTGATAATATTTTGATTGAAAAGAGCCAGCCTGCTTTAGAGCATGGTGAGAAAGTTTCTTTTATCGTTCCAGTAAAGAATGTGAACCGCACTGTGGGTGCGATGCTATCGGGCGAAGTGGCTCAGCACTATGGACATGCAGGCTTGCCAGATGACACTATTCATATTCAATTGAATGGTACTGCTGGCCAAAGCTTCGCGGCTTTCTTGGCTCACGGTATTACATTGGATTTAGTGGGTGACGGCAACGATTATGTTGGTAAAGGTTTGTCTGGTGGCCGAGTTATTGTGCGAGCTCCACACGAGTTCCGCGGTGATACAGCCAAAAATATTATTGTTGGCAATACTGTTCTATATGGTGCCATTGCTGGTGAAGCTTTCTTTAATGGTGTTGCAGGCGAACGTTTTGCAGTACGCAACTCAGGCGCCACTACCGTTGTAGAGGGTACGGGTGATCATGGCTGTGAATATATGACTGGTGGAACTGTGGCGGTACTTGGTACCACTGGGCGTAACTTTGCTGCAGGTATGAGCGGTGGTATTGCATACGTTTATGACGAAGATGGTTTATTCCATAAGCGTTGCAATACGAGTATGGCAACTCTAGAGAAAGTTCTTCCAGCGGCTGAGCAGATTGCCAAGATGCCTCAGTCTGAGTGGCATGCCCCTGTTGATGTGAAAGACGGCGGTGAGCGTTTAACAGACGAGCAAATTTTGAAGGGCTTGATTGAGCGTCATTTCCGTTACACCGGTTCTGAGCAGGCTAAAGCAATCTTGGCTGATTGGGAAAATTCTCGTAGCCGCTTTGTGAAAGTACTGCCAACTGAGTACAAGCGTGCCTTAGGTGAGCTTTGGGAAAAGGCCCAAAAAACGGTTGTTGCTTAATAAATATGGACATTAAGAAAAGATACTAAGGATTAGATATGGGTAAGGTCACTGGATTTATGGAGTTTGAGCGTGTCGATGAAACATACGAAGCGCCTGCTAAACGTCTCCATCATTACAAAGAGTTCGTAGCTGCTTTAACTGATGAAGAAGCAAAGATTCAGGGCGCGCGTTGTATGGACTGCGGCATTCCGTTTTGCAATACTGGCTGCCCAGTAAACAATATTATTCCAGACTTCAATGACTTGGTTTTTCATAATGACTGGAAAAATGCTTTAGATGTATTGCAGTCAACTAATAACTTTCCAGAGTTCACTGGCCGTATTTGCCCAGCTCCATGCGAGGCTGCTTGCACCTTGGGAATCAATCGTGCACCAGTTGGCATTAAGTCAATTGAGCATGCCATCATTGATAAGGGTTGGGAGAGTGGTTGGGTAAAGCCTCAGCCCTCTAAGAGCAAGACTGGTAAAAAAGTCGCGATTGTTGGTGGCGGGCCTGCAGGTATGGCAGCCGCTCAGCAATTGGCGCGGGTTGGTCATGATGTCACTGTGTTTGAAAAAAATGATCGTATTGGCGGCTTACTTCGTTATGGCATTCCTGATTTCAAAATGGAAAAGTGGCTCATTGATCGTCGTGTAGAGCAGATGCAAGCTGAAGGTGTGAAATTTGAAACGGGTGTTTTTGTTGGCAAAGACGCCATGGGTGCTGAAGTAAAAAATTACTCTACTAAAATCATTTCTCCTGAGCAGTTGATGAAAGATTTTGATGCTGTAGTCATTACTGGCGGCGCAGAGCAGCCACGCGACTTGCCTGTACCTGGCCGTGAATTGGCTGGAGTGCACTACGCATTAGAGTTTTTAATTCCCCAGAACAAAGAGAATGCTGGCGACTTCAAAAACGAAATTCGTGCAACTGATAAGAATGTCGTTGTGATTGGTGGTGGCGATACAGGATCTGATTGTGTAGGTACATCGAATCGCCACGGCGCAAAACAAATTACTCAATTTGAGTTATTGCCACAACCTCCTGAAGTTGAAAACAAACCATTGGTATGGCCTTATTGGCCTACAAAATTGCGCACTTCTTCTTCTCACGAAGAGGGTTGTGATCGTGATTGGTCAGTAGGGACTAAGCGTTTTGAGGGCAAAAACGGTAAGGTGGAGAAACTGATTGGTGTTCGTTTGGAATGGAAAGACGGGAAGATGGCAGAAGTTCCCAATTCTGAATTTGAGATCAAGGCAGATTTAGTACTTTTGGCTATGGGTTTCGTATCCCCGGTACAGCAAGTTTTAAATGCATTTGGCGTTGATAAAGATGCACGGGGTAATGCTAAAGCAACTGTAGATGGCCAAAATGCATATCAAACAAACGTTTCAAAGGTCTTTGCTGCTGGTGATATGCGCCGTGGACAGTCTTTGGTGGTTTGGGCGATTCGTGAGGGACGTCAGTGCGCCCAGGCAGTAGACCAGTATTTAATGGGGTCATCTGTTTTACCTCGATAATGTCGAGGATATGAACACTGGCCACTCTAACTCTTTGGATGTCATCAAACAGCCCGCAAGAGAAGTTGTCGTTTCTATAAAAGACGTCAACTTTTCTTATGCTCCAGGTGAGCGACAGATCTTGTCTGGGCTCAATATGGAATTCCGACGCGGCCAAGTGGTTGCGGTTATGGGAGGCTCAGGTTGCGGCAAGACCACGATTCTTCGTTTAATCGGCGGACAATTTACTGCTCAATCTGGCCAAGTCTTATTTGAGGGTAAAGATATTGGCAAGATGAACAACGATCAATTAATGGCTGCGCGTCGTCGCATGGGCATGTTGTTTCAGTTTGGCGCTTTATTTACCGACCTAAGCGTCTTTGAGAACGTCGCCTTTCCTTTGCGTGAACATACTGATTTAAGTGAAGAGCTTCTTCGTTCTTTAGTTCTCATGAAGTTAAATGCAGTGGGTTTACGAGGCGCTCGTGATTTGATGCCATCACAAATTTCTGGTGGTATGGCAAGACGAGTAGCTTTGGCTAGAGCAATTGCTTTAGATCCTCCTTTGATCATGTATGACGAGCCTTTTGCAGGCTTAGATCCAATCTCCCTGGGCATCACTGCGCGCTTGATAAGAGATTTAAATAATGCACTTGGTGCTACTAGCTTGTTGGTTACTCATGATGTTGAAGAAACCTTTGAAATCGCAGACTATGTTTACTTTATCGCCAATGGCCGCATAGGCGCCCAAGGAACTCCAGAAGAATTAAGTCGTTCTACAGATCCTTTTGTAAGACAGTTTTTGGATGCAGACCCAGATGGCCCGGTACCTTTCCACTATCCAGGACAAAGCCTTGAGGAAGATTTCGGAGTGAAAGTCTAATGACCGCACTCCTCAATTTTTTTGGCGATATCGGATTTTTCGTCCGTCGTAATTTAAGCGCTCTGGGGCTGGCAGCGCGGATGTTTGCTGCAGTGATTTGGCGCTCAGGATTTTTATTGAAACGTCCTCGTTTAGTCATTGATCAAATTTTATTTATTGGCAATCACTCCTTCGTCATCATCGCGGTTTCTGGTTTATTTGTGGGCTTCGTTTTGGGTTTGCAAGGCTACTACACTTTGAACCGTTATGGATCAGAACAAGCACTTGGCTTATTGGTAGCCTTATCTTTGACCCGTGAGTTAGGACCAGTAATTACCGCTTTATTGTTTGCTGGGCGCGCGGGAACTTCATTGACCGCAGAAATTGGTCTGATGAAAGCAGGCGAGCAATTAAGCGCAATGGAAATGATGGCTGTTGATCCATTGAGCCGCGTAATAGCTCCACGACTATGGGCTGGCATTATCTCAATGCCTATTTTGGCGACTATCTTTACTGCAGTCGGTGTAATGGGCGGCTATTTTGTCGGCGTCCCTTTAATAGGGGTGGATTCTGGAGCTTTTTGGTCTCAGATGCAGGGCGGAGTAGATCTCTTCTCTGATATCGGAAACGGCTTAATTAAAAGCATGGTCTTTGGTGTAGCAGTGACATTTATTGCCCTATATCAAGGCTATGAAGCTAAGCCTACGCCAGAAGGCGTATCACAGGCAACCACTCGTACTGTGGTGATTTCCTCTTTATCGGTTTTGGCATTAGATTTCTTGCTAACCGCAATGATGTTTTCGAACTAGAAAGAATAAACTGGGGCTCTTATGAGAAAAAGTGCAATTGATATTTGGGTGGGAATTTTTGTTGCCATAGGTTTATTGGCAGCTTTATTTCTCGCTTTAAAAGTGGGCAATATGAACGCGGTGTCATTTGCACCGACTTATAAAATTTCCGCGCGCTTTGACAATATCGGCGGCCTAAAGCCTCGAGCACCAGTCAAGAGTGCTGGTGTAGTGGTAGGTCGCATTGCTAATATTTCTTTTGATGATAAAACTTACCAAGCAACAGTTGTGATGACAATTGAAGAAGCTTATAAGTTTCCAAAAGATTCATCTGCAAAGATTTTGACTTCTGGATTACTGGGTGAGCAGTACATTGGACTCGAAGCTGGTGGCTCTGATGACATGTTGGCAAATGGCGAAAAGATTGCCCAAACCCAATCCGCAATAGTATTGGAAAATTTAATTAGTCAGTTTCTTTATAACAAAGCAGCGGACAGCGGACAAGATAAAGGCGCTGGTAAATGAATTTACTAGAGGGGTTCGCAAAGCTTAAGCGCTTAACAGTGCTTGGCTTGACAGCTTTGATGATAGGCTGCGCATCTATTCCTGCTGGGGTAGAACCATCACCACACGACCCATGGGAATCGTTTAATCGCTCCATCTTTGAATTTAATGAAGGTCTAGATTCTTATCTCCTTAAGCCAGTAGTTGCTGGTTATCGATTTGTTCTACCTGAGATTGTGCGTGAAGGTATCTATAACTTCTTTAGTAACTACAGTGATCTTTACACTGCTTTGCAGAATTTGCTGCAGGGTAAGCCAGACTATGCATTTAGTGATTTGATGCGGGTTGTGGTGAACACTACCTTTGGTTTAGGTGGTTTGATTGATATGGCTACTCCTGGCGGCCTAGAAAAGCACAAGGAAGATTGGGGTCAAACATTTGGAGTCTGGGGAGTGCCTGCTGGCCCATACGTGGTGTTGCCGTTCTTCGGCCCAAGTAACGTTCGCGATTCCTTTGGTACGATTGCCGACTTGGAGACCGACTACTTCTTCAAATATATCAACCCAGTAGGTTTACGTAATAGCCTTACTGGATTGCGAGTTGTGAACGCTCGTAACACCTATTACGAAGCAGGGGATTTGCTCGATGGTGCTGCAATTGATAAGTACAGCTTTATGCGTGATGCCTATATCCAAAGACGCCAGTATCAAATTAACGAGGGTCGTGACGATGAAGAGCCTACGATGCCGGTTTATGAGAATCCTTACCAATAAATACATTGCTTGAGAGGCTAAAATTAGCCCTCATTTAGATAAAGATAGTGAGATCAGCCAATATGAAAAGTTACAACAAAATTACCCGGTATTTGGCGGCGGCTGTAATCTTATTTTCTGGAGCAGTTTTTGCACAAGCGCCTGACCAGGCTACACCTCCAGATGCTTTAATCAAAATGGTTGTCACTGATGTAATGACCTCAGTAAAGTCTGACCCGGAGATTCAAAAAGGTAATATCCCAAAGATCGTGGATTTGGTTGAAAAGAAAATCGTTCCTTATACCGATATGCGTCGCACCACCGAGATGGCGATGGGTCCTAACTGGAAGAAAGCTAGCCCTGAGCAGCAAAATCAACTCGTGATGGAATTCAAGAACTTATTGATTCGTACTTACTCTGGTGCATTGAGTCAATTACGGGATCAAACGGTGCAATTCAAAGCACTCCGAGCAGCCCCTGATGATAAAGAAGTGGTCGTTAAAACGGTCGTGCTTGGTCGTGGTGACCCCGTTCCTTTAGATTATCGCCTTGAGAAAACCGATAAAGGCTGGAAAGTGTATGACATGAACATCATGGGTGTATGGCTAGTTGAAGCTTATCGTAATCAGTTTTCAAACCAAATTAGTCAAAATGGAATAGATGGTCTGGTCAAGTTTTTGCAAGACCGCAATAAGCAGTTAGCAGCTGCTAAACCATCTAACTAAAGATATTTCATAATGCCTTTTTTTCTGCCCCAAAAAGTCACTCAGGAAAATGCCCTGCAGCTGGAAAAAGAAGGCTTGTCAAATTCTGAAAATTTAAGAGTCGTTAATTGCTCTTCCTTAAATGATTTTGACTCTACAGTGCTAACAGTTTTGTTGGCTTGGCAGAAAAAACTACAAACTAATGGACAATCTATTTCGATAGAGCATGCTCCTGAGAAGTTAAAGGTCTTAGCTGGTGTATACGGTGTCTCTGCATTGCTAGGTTTGAAATAGCATGCAGCCTGCTATTTCAATAAACAATATATCTAAACACTACGGCGCCTTGCAGGCCCTGGACAATGTGTCGTTAACAATTGAGCCAGGAGAGTTTTTTGGCTTACTGGGCCCTAATGGAGCTGGTAAAACAACTTTGATTTCTATTTTGGCGGGCTTAGTTACGCCTGATCTTGGCCATGCCGCCATTATGGGGGCTGACGTTCAGAAGTCATTTCGTGAGGCTCGCCGTATGTTGGGTGTTGTCCCACAAGAATTGGTATTTGATCCCTTCTTTACGGTTCGAGAAACCTTACGCTTTCAATCAGGCTATTTTGGCATTCGTAATAATGATTCTTGGATTGACGAAATCCTCGCTAATCTTGATCTAGCTAGTAAGGCTGATAGCAATATGCGCTCTTTGTCGGGTGGAATGAAGCGTCGTGTTCTTGTAGCTCAAGCACTAGTTCATAGACCGCCAGTCATCATTTTGGATGAGCCGACTGCAGGAGTCGATGTGGAATTACGTCAATCTTTATGGCAATTCATTAGTCGACTCAATCAAGATGGGCACACAATTGTGCTGACAACACATTACTTGGAAGAAGCCGAAGCCTTATGTCAGCGCATTGCTATGCTAAAGCAAGGCAAGATTGTTGCATTAGATAGTACAAAAAATTTACTCACTCGTTATGGCTCAGTTAAAAAAGACGGTGAAGGTAAAACAGATTTAGAAGAGGTTTTTGTCAATATCATGTCCGGAGGTGCCTTGTGAAGCATGGGCTGAGTAGACCTTCTCTAGAGTACGGTAGCGGCTTCCCAACATTGTTGCGTAAAGAAATCATGCGCTTTTACAAAGTGGGATTTCAGACTGTAGCGGCTCCAGTACTTACAGCTGTTTTGTACCTAATGATTTTTGGACATGTCCTTGAAGGCCGAGAGGTCTATGGGCGTTTAAGTTACACAGCATTTTTGATTCCAGGCTTGGTCATGATGAGTGTTTTGCAAAATGCATTTGCAAATACCTCTTCCTCTTTAATTCAATCTAAGGTTACAGGGAACTTGGTTTTTGTATTGCTTGCCCCCTTAAGTCACCTAGAGTTTTATGCAGCCTATATTTTGGCGGCGGTATTTAGAGGCGTAGTTGTGGGACTTGGAGTATTTTTAATTACTGCTTGGTATGGATTGCCATCAATCGAGTATCCATTATGGATTTTGGTTTTTGCCTTTTTGGGCGCCGCCATTTTGGGAAGTCTAGGCCTCATTGCGGGTATTTGGGCTGATAAATATGACCAACTAGCCGCCTTTCAGAATTTCATCATCATGCCTGCCACGATGCTATCGGGAGTTTTCTACTCGATTCATTCCTTGCCACCAGCATGGCAGGTTGTCTCCCATTTCAACCCTTTCTTTTACATGATTGATGGCTTTCGCTATGGATTCTTTGGGGTGTCGGATATATCACCATGGAGCAGTTTAGCAATCGTCACTTGTTTCTTTATTGTGGTTTCAGCAATTGCTTTGCGTATGCTACAAAAGGGCTATAAGCTCAGGTACTAAGTTTTTTAGGAGAAAAAGATGTTCCCAACACCAGAACAAATTGAAAGCTATATTAAGCAAGGAATTAGCTGTACCCATATTAAGGTAGAGGGTGACGGCCAACATTTTTATGCGACTATAGTGAGCCCAGATTTTGAGGGCAAGCGATTAATACAGCGCCATCAATTGGTTTATAGCGCTATGGGCGATCGCATGAAAGCAGAAGTACATGCTTTATCAATTAAGGCGTTTACACCCGAAGAATTTTCTCAGAATTCTGCCGCATAAAAATCATTTATTAAATACTCAGTTTTATTGGAATCGTTTCATGGATAAATTACGAATGGTCGGCGGCAATCTCCTCAAAGGTGAGGTCGTGATTGCAGGCGCTAAAAATGCCGCATTGCCCATTCTTTGCGCCTGTTTATTAACTGATCAGCCAGTGATATTGCGTAATGTTCCAGATTTGCAGGACGTTCGTACCATGCTTAAGCTCTTGCAGGAAATTGGTGTGACCGTTAACTTTCCCAATGCCAGCGATCGCAGTCATCTAGTACTTAATGCTGCAGTAATTAAGAGTTCAGAAGCCACATATGAGATGGTGAAAACCATGCGTGCCTCTATCTTAGTATTGGGGCCGCTATTAGCCAGAATGCATAGTGCAAAGGTCTCCTTGCCTGGGGGTTGTGCTATTGGTGCTCGCCCAGTAGACCAGCACATCAAGGGCCTCAAGGCTATGGGTGCCAGCATCAAAATCAAAAGTGGTTACATTCAGGCTGAAACCAAGCCGCAGACAGATCGTCTAAAAGGCGCCTCGATTCTGACCGATATGATTACCGTCACAGGCACAGAAAATTTATTGATGGCTGCCACTCTGGCTTCTGGCACTACTATTTTAGAAAATGCTGCGCGTGAACCAGAGGTTGGAGATCTTGCCGAACTTCTAGTGAAGATGGGTGCAAAGATTTCAGGTATCGGTAGTGACCGCTTGGTGATTGAGGGAGTTGAAAAACTTCATGGTGCTGAGCATTCGGTAATCCCTGACCGAATTGAAGCCGGCACATTTTTATGTGCGGTTGCCGCTGTCGGTGGTGAGGTTTTAGTAAAGCATTGCCGTCCTGATACCTTGGATGCAGTAATGGTCAAGCTGAAAGAAGCAGGCTTGCAAATGGAGGTTGGTCCAGATTGGATTAAGGCTTCTATGCAAGGTCGTCCTAAAGCTGTGAGTTTTCGTACTTCAGAATACCCAGCCTTCCCAACAGATATGCAGGCTCAGTTAATGGCGGTCAATGCACTGGCTGGGGGTAGCTCAATGATTACTGAAACGATTTTTGAAAATCGTTTTATGCATGTCCAAGAATTAAATCGTTTGGGTGCAGATATTGCAATTGAGGGGAATACTGCAATTGCGCAGGGCGTTGAGAAGTTATCAGGCGCGATTGTGATGGCTACAGATTTAAGGGCTTCTGCTAGCTTAGTTATTGCGGGCTTGGCAGCTCAAGGTGAAACTCGGGTAGATAGGATCTACCACTTAGATCGAGGATACGACCGAATGGAGCTTAAATTAACACTCCTTGGCGCAAAGATCGAGCGTATTAAGTAAGCCTGATGGATAATTAGTCCATGAAATTGACCTTAGCCCTCTCCAAAGGGCGCATCTTCGAAGAAACTGCAGAGATCTTATCTAAGGTCGGTATTGTGCCGAAGGAAGATCCTGAAAAGTCACGCAAGCTCATTATTGAGACATCTAATCCAGATGTGCGTTTAATTATTGTGCGCGCTTCAGATGTACCAACCTATGTGCAATTTGGTGGCGCAGATTTTGGCGTAGCTGGTTTAGATGTTTTGATGGAAAAAGGGAGCGATGGTCTTTATGTACCCTTTGATCTCAACATTGCCAAGTGCAGAATGTCAGTTGCGGTGCGTGAAGGATTTGATTACGCTGCTGCCGTTAAGCAGGGCTCGCGTTTAAAGGTTGCCACAAAGTATGTCAACTGCGCGCGTGAGCACTTTGCCAATAAAGGTGTACACATTGATACGATTCAGCTCTATGGTTCTATGGAGTTGGCCCCACTCGTAGGTTTAGCCGATGCAATCGTTGACCTGGTTTCGACTGGGAATACGCTTAAAGCGAATGGCTTGGTTGAAGTTGAGCCGATTGCTGATATTAGTGCTCGCTTAGTCGTAAATCAGGCTTCGTATAAACGTAAGCGTGCACAGCTGCAAGCTATTTTTGAGTTGCTGAAGTAGACTCAACATTACCGTCTGCTCATATGTCTGCACCAATCAAAGTTAAGCGCCTCAATAGTAAGGATGAGGGTTTCAAAGAAACCTTGCTCTCTAGCCTTTCCTTACCTATGGCTGACGACGCAGCGATTGATGCTGCTGTTGCCAAAATTCTCTTAGCAGTTAAGGAAAAGGGCGATGAAGCAGTCTTAGGCTTCACTAAACAATTTGATCGCTTAAATGCTAATCATGTTTCTGAATTAGAAATTTCTCGAAAAGAATTAGAGCAGGCCTATAAGACCCTACCTTTAGAGCAAAAGACTGCATTAGATATTGCTGCACAAAGGGTGCGTACATATCATGAAAAACAAAAGATTGAAGCGGGTTGTCACTCTTGGGAATATGAAGAAGCTGATGGAACACGCTTAGGCCAGAAAGTAACTGCGCTAGATCGAGTTGGAATTTATGTGCCAGGCGGTAAGGCTGCTTATCCATCATCGGTATTGATGAATGCCATTCCAGCAAAGGTGGCAGGAGTTGCGCAGGTGATCATGGTTGTGCCTACACCTGATGGAGCACGTAACCCATTAGTATTAGCCGCTGCCCACCTAGCCAGGGTTGATCGTGTCTTTACGATTGGTGGTGCTCAGGCTGTCGGTGCTCTAGCTTATGGAACAAAGACGATTCCTTCGGTAGATAAGATTGTTGGTCCTGGTAATGCCTATGTTGCAGCAGCTAAGCGCAGAGTATTTGGTATTGTTGGCATCGATATGATTGCAGGCCCATCTGAAATTTTGGTACTTTGTGATGGCGCAAGCAACCCAGATTGGATTGCGATGGATTTGTTTTCTCAAGCGGAGCATGATGAGCAAGCACAATCTATTTTGCTATGTCCAGATGCGGTATTTATCGAAGCAGTACAAGCAAGTATCAATAAGCTCCTTCCTGAAATGCCCAGAGCAAAAGTCATTGAGGCATCCCTAGTAAATCGAGCGCTCTTGATTCAAGTAAAAGATATGGACGAGGCTTGTGAGATTGCGAATGCTATTGCCGCAGAACACTTAGAAATTTGCGCTGCTGAGCCACGCAAGTGGGCTGAGAAGATTCGTCATGCAGGAGCTATCTTTATGGGTAATTACACCAGCGAGGCTCTTGGTGACTATTGTGCCGGCCCAAATCACGTCTTACCTACTGCACGGACTGCACGTTTCTCTTCACCACTTGGCGTCTATGACTTCATCAAGCGCTCGAGCATGATTGAGGTTAGTGAATCTGGCGCTCAATCATTAGGTGAAGTAGCAAGTACCTTAGCTCACGGCGAGGGTTTGCAAGCTCACGCGCGCGCTGCTGAGATGCGCCTCAAAAAATAAATACGGAAATAAAGCTAAGTTAATTTAGGCCAGAATTTCTTTTAAAGCAGACACGAGTTCGCTGCTTTGTTCATCTGTACCAATCGTAATACGCAAGAACTTTTCTATGCGTGCTAGCTTAAAGTGGCGCACGATGATGCCACGCTCGCGCAATGCTTGATAAAGCGCAGCTCCAGAATGTCCTGGATGGCGAGTAAAGATAAAGTTTGCAGTTGAGGGCAATGTTTCAAACCCTAGGCTGCTTAGCTCACTCACTAGCTTGGCGCGTGTTTGCATTACCTTTGCAGAGGTTTGCTCAAGGTGTGCTTGATCCTCAATTGCAGCGATTGCCCCAGCTTGCGCTAGGCGACCTAAGGGATAGGAGTTAAAACTATTCTTTACTCGCTCTAACCCTGCAATTAAATCAGGATGGCCTACCGCAAAGCCAACACGCAGACCTGCAAGTGCACGAGATTTTGAGAGCGTATGAACGACTAGCAAATTATCTGGGCAAGCATTGCCCCGCAATAGTGGAATGCAAGATTCTGTTCCATAGTCAACATAGGCCTCGTCAATCACCACTACAGAATCTGTATTGAAGGCAAGCAGCGACTCGATTTCGCTGCGGGGGATCGCTCTGCCAGTTGGAGCGTTTGGATTAGGGAAAATAATTCCACCATTAGGCGTCTTGTAGTCAGCAGTACGAATCTCAAAGTTTTCACCTAAAGCTACCGTCTGATAATTAATTTCAAATAGTTTGCAATAAACGGGGTAGAAGCTATAGGTAATGTCTGGAAAGAAAACTGGCTTGCTGTGTTTGAGTAGCCCTACAAATACGTGAGCCAACACCTCATCTGACCCATTGCCTAAAAAGACTTGTTTTGGATCTAACCCATGAAGTTTGGCGATAGCCTGTTTAAGGGCTATACCCTCGGGATCTGGATAAAGACGTAAATCTTCGTTGTTTTGCTCCTGAATGGCTGCCAGCGATTTTGGCGATGGACCATAGGGACTTTCGTTGGTGTTCAGCTTTACCAGCCGCTGCATTTGCGGTTGCTCCCCAGGGACATAAGGGGTCAAGGTTTGAACAACAGGGCTCCAAAAACGGCTCATTAGGGTACTCAGCTCAAAAATCAGAAAGAAAGTGAAGCAATATCTGCATTTATATATCTTCTAGGAATGATATTATGAGGCTTCAATCAACACTTCGCCTCGCGGCGCAATGAAATGCGGCAAGCCGACGTTACCCGAAACACTTCGGAAACCAAA